>CALMZY010000333.1 GCA_937870865.1 uncultured Lentisphaerota bacterium
GTTCTATCCCGGCAAGCCGGAGCTCAACACGCTCCGGCTGAACTTCACGCACGCGGACGACGCGGCGATGGAGAAAGGCATGAGAATCCTGGCCCGCGAGGTCCGGGGGATGACGGAGTAAGCGCCGGCGGATTTTCCAAGGATTGGAAAAATGGCAGCAAAGTTTTCCAATCCTTGGAAGCCGCGGCGTGCTATGATGCTCTTCGTCAGACTCAAAAGGAGAAAACCATGACCAAGGAAGAAATCATTCAATTCATGAACGCGAATCCGGCATGTCACCTGGCGACCGCGGACGGCAACCAGCCGCGCGTGCGCGGGATGCTGATCTATCGCGCCGACGAACAGGGCATCCTGCTCCACACCGGCACACCGAAGGACGTGTGCAAGCAGATGATGGCGAATCCGCGCGTGGAGCTGTGCTTCTTCAATCCGAAGGACAACGTCCAGGTGCGCGTGACCGGGAAGGCCGAGCTCGTCGACGACCAGAAGTTGAAAGATGAAATCGTGGCCAACCGGCCGTTCATGCAGCCGTGGATCAAGCAGTTCGGCTACAAGTTCATGGCTCTCTTCCGGGTCAGGAACGCCGTCGCCACGGTCTGGACCATGGCCAGCAACCTGGTACCGAAAGTCACGATTCCGCTTGGCTAACGCAGTGCCCCAGAAGTTTTCTTGTACGTAGAAACGCCCGCCGGCGCGTCTCTACAGGCAAACAGCAACACTGCTGATTAATGAGAAAAAAGCTCCCCCTGATTTGAAAGTAAAGCGTTTTACGTGTATATTTCCCGGCAGTTCTCACAGGAGTCCTGATGGCCAAAAAGGGGCCGGCTGGAATTGTCTGTTTCACGGTGTTGTCCGTTTTCGTCTTCCTTCAGGCGTGGGATTCGACGGCTCAATCGTCGCGTCCCGGCTGGGGCGCGACGCCCTATTCCGGCGGCGTGACGTTCCGCGTTTGGGCGCCGCACGCGACGAATGTCACGGTGGCCGGCGACTTCAATGGCTGGAGCACAACGTCGCGGCCGCTGGCCTTGGAGAGCGCGACAAGCGGTGTCTGGTCCGTGGATGTATCAGGCGCAACGGCGGGCCAGAACTACAAGTACCTCATCAACAGCCCGAGCAACTACAAGACCGATCCGCGCAGCCGGCTGATCAACACGGCGGACAACAACAACTCTGTCGTCGTCAACCCGACCAATTTCAACTGGCAGGGCGATTCGTACAGCATGACCAACTCGCGCGACCTCGTGATCTACGAGGCGCACGTCGGCACGTTCATGGGACCGTCAGGCACCTTTTCTTCGTTCACGAACAGGCTCGACTACCTGCGCGACCTCGGTGTGAGCGCGATCGAGCTGATGCCGGTGAACGAGTTCCCGTCGGCCACCAGCTGGGGCTACAATCCGGCGTACCCGTTTTCGATCGAGACCTCGTACGGCGCGCCGGATGCGTTGAGGCAACTCGTCCTGCGCAGCCACCAGAACGGCATCGCGATGCTGCTGGACGTGGTGCACAACCACTGGGACGGAGGCTCGTCGCTGTGGCAATTCGACGGCTGGAGCCCGGATGGCGTGCACGGCGGCCAGTATTTCTACAACACCGAGCCGTATGCCAATACGCCGTGGGGCCCGCGGCCGGATTACAGCACGTCGCAAGTCTGCGCGGCCATCAACGACACGTTCCGCATGTGGCTCGGAGAGTACCGCTTCGACGGATTCCGCTGGGACGCGCCCAGCCACATCATCTACACAACCAACGGCGTGTTCATCTCCGACGGCCTGGACATGATCAGCAACGCGCTTGCCGTAATGTCCGCCGAGTACCCGGGAACGCTGAACATTGCGGAGGACATCAAGGAGCTCAA
>CALMZY010000334.1 GCA_937870865.1 uncultured Lentisphaerota bacterium
TCATGCAGAGCAGCTTGATGCGTTTCACGCCCCAGCGCTTCATCGCCTCGATGGCCGCGAGGGCGGAGCCGCCGGTGGCGAGCATCGGGTCGAGAATCAGCGCGACATCCACCGCGTCGCGCTTCGGAAGCTTCTTGTAGTATTCCACCGGCCGGAGCGTTTTTTCGTCGCGGTAGAATCCGAGGTGCCAGACCTCGGCGCCGGAAATCAGGTTGAGGACGGGGTCGACCATGCCGAGGCCCGCGCGCAGGATCGGGATCAAGCCGATGCGGTGTTTCAGCACTTTCCCACCGGCGGTTCCCAGCGGCGTGCGGACCCGTGTCGGGCGGGTTTTCAAATCCTTCGCGGCTTCATAGGTCAGCAGAATCGACAGCCGTTGAACCATGCGGCGAAAACCGCCGGAGTGCACGCGGCGATCGCGCAGGCTGACGAGGTGGTGCTGGACGAGCGGGTGGTTGATGACGAAAACGTTCTTCATGGAAGGTCTCCCGGACATATCTATATCTTTGGAAATTAACGGCTTCTGCGGTTTCGGACAAGGGCGATCACCGCCCAGTCTTCACTTAACCACCGCCGCAGGAAAGGGTATTTAATACATGGGAATTGTTAAAGGTAAAGCGTTTGACCTGCAATATATCGCGGTGTAAGGTGTTGAGGTGTGCCGTACTTACCGCCTGCAGTCGGAGGACTATCCAGTGAAAAGCGGACACATGCTGAAGGGACTCACCGCGACACTTTTCTCTTTGTTGTTCTTTGCGGGCGGGGCTCGTTCCGAGGTTCTGCTCCAGTTCTTCAACAACTCCTGGGAAGAGATTGCCGAGAAGATTCCGGAGTTGGCCGAAGTCGGTTACACGTCGCTTTGGCTGCCGCCGCCGCAGAAGTGCAGCGGCGGGGCGTCGGTGGGTTACGATCTCTGGGACCCCTTCGATCTCGGCGGCAAGGACCAGAGAAGCACGGTCAAGACCCGGTATGGAACGGAAGAAGAGCTTCTTCGTCTGATCGAGACGGCGCATCGGTTCGGCATGCGCGTGTACTTCGACAACATCATGAATCACCGGGCGTTCGACATTCCAGGCTACAACGCCGACACGCCGATCGACATCTATCCCGGCATGCTGCCCGAGGATTTCCACCTGCGCGTGACCGAGGAGGGGTTCTACCGGAAATGGAACAACACGGAGAACTGGGGCAACACGTGGCAGGTGCAGTACCAGAACCTGTCCGACCTGATTGACATCGCGCACGAGACGCCCAACGGCAACTTCGGCCCGACGGAGGGAAGCACGCACCCGAAAATCTCGTTCATTCGTCACCCGAACAATCCCGAGTATTACGACTACGGGCCAACGGGCTACTGCGGATTCGGCAACTCGAGCATCACCACCAACACGATCGCCCAGTATCCGGATTCCTTCAAAGAAGACGTCGGCGGCTACCTGATGCGGTCCGTTCGCTGGCTGGTGGACAAGACCAAGGTGGACGGCCTGCGGCTCGACGCGGTGAAGCACGTGCCGTCGTATTTCTTCGGAGAGCAGTATTCCGGCAGCAAGGATTCCAGCTCGGCGGGGTATTGCGGCATGGCCCAATGGCAGTTCAACATGTCCCGCGGCTTCATCGATTGGGATAATCACCGCGATACCGTGTTCGACACGGAGAAGTCCTACGGCCGCAACGACCTGATGATGTTCGGCGAGCACATGGGCGAGCCGCCGCCGTACGACGAGTACTGGGCGGCCGGCATGCGGCTGGTCGACGCGCGCACGCACCAGACGTTCAACGACAACTTCGGGAACTCGTGGGGCAGCCTGTCGGGCCTGGACAGCGCCGACTACATTTCCGGCAAGCAGATGGGGCAGTACCTTGGCGTGTACTACGCCAAGAGCCACGACGACAATGTCGCCTACAACGAGCAGCTGCACAACGCGATGAATCTGACCCGCGGCGGTCTCCCGGTGATTTACACCGACGGCAACCGGCACGCGGAGACGCTCGGCCAGAGCGGCGGGGCGTTCCCGCGGCACGCGAACACGGCTTATCTCGGGCAGTGGAGCGACAGTCGCATCCCGAACCTGGTCGGCATCCATAACAGCTTTGCCCGCGCCGCCCATATCGCGAAGTGGGCCGATGCCGACGTGGTCATCTACGAACGGCGCGACAAGCGCGAGAACGGGGGCATGAGCGACGCGGACGGGACGGTATTGCTGGTCATGGTGAACGACAACTACGAGTCCGGCCAGTCGCGCAGTTTCACGACGACGTTCGGCCACACGCCGATGGTGGACGACGAGTACCTCTACAACTACTCCACCTACGGCGGCGGCTTCTATACGTACGCGTCGGCGATCGGCTCGGTGATCATTCCGCCGGGCGGCTACTTCGCGTTCGCGCCGCGCAGTCCGGAGGAATCCGACCTGTGGAAGAATGCCGGTGGGAAGCCGGTCAGCCTTTACCAGAACGGCCAGCTGGTTCCGTCCGTCTCCGTCATCCGCCGCGACGGGCCGGACGGCGATGCGTCGTTCAATCCATACGGCGTGACGGATTCGAACACGACCGATTACGCGTACACCTACAGCCTGCCCCGCGTGACCGTGGCCACGAACCTGAAATTCGTGGCGCGCGTGGATGGTTCCGCCATCAATGTGCTGATGAAGCTCGACGGCGGGATCAACCTGAACACGAATACGCACTCGTCCGGCGATCCGCGCGACCACCCGCCGGGAAATGAAGGATCCACCGACGTGTTCCTTGGCTACGAGCAGGCGGGATTCGATCACCGCCAGCACAAGGAGAAGTTCGCCGCGGTCAATTCCGTGCGAAACCAGATTGGGTCGTCCGGGGCGGAGACCTACTTCTGCACGATTGGCACCGCCGGGTACTCCACGAATCTCAGCAGCGCCTCCAACGATTGGAACGGCTCGGAAACGGCCACGTGGATTTACCACATGCCGCAGGACACGAACTACACCTCCACGCTGCAGTTCTACCCCGAGCCGCAGAACGCCTCGGGTTCCAATATCACGGTGTGGGTCAAGCTGGGCTACCAGGACCAGATCAACCACGTCTTTCTCTATTACACGGCGGACGGCTCGTCCTGGCCGGAGGGCGCCGGCGGCGGGGGCGCGGGAAATACGCAGGTCAAGGAGATGACGTTCGGATACGACGACGGCACCGTGGACTGGTACACGTGCACGATCGGACCTTTCAGCAACAACACATCGCTGCGTTACAAGATCGGAGCCTGCAAGTACCAGACCGGCATCGGCAGCGCCCCGTGGGACTGCGTCATCCCGAATACCGGCGCAAATGTCGCACGCAAGATGAAGATGATGGGGGTGTGGACGACCGACCTCTTCAACGCGCAGACGGTTGCCTACCGGCCGCACAACGACTTCGGCCTGACGGCGACCGGGCTCGTCGAGGGCTTCCACGTGATCAGCGCACGCGCGTTCCTCGACCGCTCCGGCAAGGCCTCCATCTACAACACGTTCGTCCAGCCGTTCTACTTCGATGCCTCCACGCCGACAGGGGAAGTGAAGTACCCCTCCAACGGCGACACGCTGTATCAGAGCGAGTACGGCGTGGTCGTGCGCACGGACCCGACCGTGAAAGAGGTCTGGTACAACATCGGCGACGCGGACTTCGCGAACGACGATGCGGCGACCTCCAACGCCTACGGCAACGGCACGAACCTGCTGGGCAGGACCGCCTGGGCCAAGGCCTACTCGGTGACTCCCACGCTGGGCATCACGAGCGCGTACCCGAAGGAATGGCGCTTCTCGTATTTCAACATCCCGACCGGCGGCACGGCGACGATCCGCGTCAAGCTGCTCGAAGTCAGCTCCTCGACGAACCTTGACGGAGCGGATGCGACGGAGCATTTCACGACGCTCGAGCGGTCCGTGACCTGCCGTTCCCCGGCGACGATCTTTGCATATGACTGGCCCACCGCGGACGGGACGATGGTGGCGTCGGGGTGGACGGTGCGCGTGAAATTCAGCTCGTCGCTGGTGGACAACTGCGATGATGCGGCGATGCGCGAGCACTTCCTGATCACGATCAACGGGTCCGCGCAGAGCCGCGCCGCGTACGCCATCACACGCGATGCGGGAGGCGGAGTGGGGCAGATCGAGTTCAACATGCCCGACGTGTACAACGGGGACACGAACTTCCAGCACCTGATCGTGTTCTCTCTGGAAACGAGCAGCGGCGGCAGCTGCGGAGGCGGCGTGACGCGGCAGGCGAGCCGCTACGTGAAGGCCCAGCCCAGCGCCGCGAGCATCCTCGTGCAGATCATCGATCCTCCGGAGGTGGATTCCGACGGCCAGCCGTACGAGATCGTTCTGCCCGACGTGGCCGGCCCGAGCTCGACGCAGCGGCAGTACAGCATTCTTGTGGAGACCGACCTCTCCGCGAAGAACCTCTGGCTTTCGTTCACGAACAGCGTCGGGTACACGCTGCAGATCCCGTCGTCGTCCAACCTGCTCACCGGCACGGTGGCCGTGGTCCAGGGATCCAGCGCGGTCACGGGGTCCGGCACGCTCTTCGACTCCCAGCTCGGCGCCGGAAACCTGATCAAGATCGACACGAACTTCATGATCGTTTCGCAGGTCGTGGCGAGCAACAGCCTGCTCCTGACCGCGGCCTATCCCGGGGCGACGGCCTCGGGCCTGACCGCGTACCGCATTCTGCCGAACCCGGCGCCCTCGGGCAGCAAGCAGTACTGGAGCTTCCTGTGGACGAACATGACGGAAGGATACTTCACCTTCGTCGCGAACGTGGACACGAACGGCAACACGAACACGGTCGAGGCGAGTGCCACGCGCAACGCGACCGTGGTCTTTCGCGAGTACGTCACGGCCAGCACGAACGACGCCGACGACGATGAGGACGGCCTGCTGGACCTGAACGAGTCGTCGCCCACCAACCTGCCCGGCACGAACCCCGAGACATGGGGCAACGGCGCCGTGCACATCTGGAACATCTACGGCAAGACCGACCCGCTCAGGCCGGACACGGACGGAGACGGCCTGCCGGACGGGCTGGAGAGCGGCCTGAGAACGCCGATCGACGCGGGCCAGACCGACACGAACATGGACACGAACGGGGACGGGTGGCGGAACTTTATCGGCGACATCGACCCGCCGTTCTACAACACCACCGACAACTCCGACGTGCCGAACTACGTGTTCTACGACTCGCGCACCAAACTGATCGCGGGCTCGACCACCGACCCCAACAACCCCGACAGCGACTACGACGGGATCCCGGACGGCATCGAGGACGCGAACCGCAACGGGTGGGTCGACGGCGACGGCAGCGCGCTGTACCCAAGCCAGGGCAAGGGCGACCGCAGTAGCTGGCCCACGAAGACCTTCAGCTCGTCGTGGACCGAGACGGATCCGAACGATTCCGACACGGACAACGATCTCGCCAGCGACGGGTACGGCGAAGACACCAACTTCAACAACCGGGTCGAAGGCGACGCCAATTCCAACCGCGTGTACGACGCCGGCGAGGCATGGACCGAGTCCAACCCGCTGAATCCCGATACGGACGGCGACGGCCTGCCGGATGGGTGGGAAGCGCAGTACGCCCTGGACCCGCTCGACAACGGCACCAACAGCCTGCGCACTGCGGCGGCCGGCGACGGCAACCCCACGAACGGCGCCAGCGGCAATCCCGACGGCGATGAGATCGTGGAGGGCGGGGTGACGAATCCGTATATCAACGCGCTGGAGTACCAGAATGGGACCAACCCGCGCCAGTTCGACACGGGCGCCCCGCCTCCCGAGGGGTCGATCACTGTAGGAGCCGGCAACGCGCTCGGCGAGCTCACGGGCCTCGGGACAACGTACCAGGAGTTCACCGATTGGACGGCGGACGACTGTCTTGTCATCGACGAGTACGAAGGCGACGGCGGGAACAACCAGCTGGGCGACGTCTACATGGCCTATGACGGATATGACTCCTCCCGCGATATCGTGGCGTTCTATGCCCACGACGGCGGCGATGTCGGCAGCGGCGGGGACGGCCGGTTCTACTTCCGCGTGGACTTCCAGGATCTTGCCGCCAACGCCGAGGAAGGGAATCTCGACCTCTACGTCGTCGTCGACACCGGCAACCCCGCGAACGGCCCGGACGACCTGCCGGATGAGGTCGACCTGAAGACCAGCAACCGGTGGGAAGCTGTGGTCGCCGTGTATCAATCCGGCGTGGGCCAGGTCTACTCGGACGCGAGCACCACGGTCCCGGGCGCGTTCCTTGGCGCGTACTTCAACGCCACGCTGGACTCGTGCGAGTTCTCCATCAGCCGCAGCGCGCTGA
>CALMZY010000335.1 GCA_937870865.1 uncultured Lentisphaerota bacterium
GACGAAAAGAGCAAAATCAATCCGTGCACAGACTCGTTTCGCTGTATTTCCATGATCCTGCGGTATAGAAGAGAGCTCCGCCGCTAGGCCGGGCAATAGAAAGTGAGCATCAAACCATGGAGCAGATAGTAAATTGGATTGTAAGCGTTGTGGGGCAGTGGGGGTATCCGGGCATCGTCGTCATGATGTTTCTGGAGAGTTCCTGCTTCCCGTTCCCGAGTGAAGTGGTGATGATTCCGGCGGGCTACCTGTCATCGCCGGCTTACCTGCAGTCGCCCGGCTACCAGCCCGGCCATGAGATGAATTTCTGGGTGGCGATTGCCTTTGGAATTGTGGGGAGCTGGATGGGCGCCCTGTTCAACTACTACCTGGCGCTTTTTCTCGGCCGTCCACTGTTGTTGAAGTGGGGAAAGTACTTCTTCATCAACGAGAAGAACTTTGAGAAGGGCGAGCGCTTTTTCCAGCGGCACGGGGAAATCGGGACGTTCACCGCGCGGTTGATTCCCGTCGTCCGCCAGTACATCTCTCTTCCCGCCGGCCTGGTCCGCATGAACCTGGCCCGGTTTCTTTTTTACACGGGGTTGGGCGCCGGAATCTGGATGGTGGTGTTGACCTACATCGGATACTTTGCCGGCCAGACTGAGAACCGCTGGCGCCCGATGCGCCACACGGCGACCGTGTGGTCCGGTGCCGGTTGCGTGGTGGTGATCGCGAGCTACACCTGGGTGCATTGGCGCAGGAAGAAAGCCGACCCGGGCTCCACGGTTCCGGCTGAATAGCAAGGCCGTTGCCGAACCCGGCGTTTCATCCGGAGTGGAAGGCATTTTGTATGACATGGTATTCTCTTCGCCGAATTCGAATCCTGTCCCTTCTCGTGTTTCTCGTCATGGCGGGCGGCTGCGCCGTGACCAGACGTGAGCCGAGCGTGGCCGAGAATTGGATCAATCCGGAAGGCTGGAGCCGGAACGCCGGCGCGGGCAGCGCCGCCACCCTCAACGCCGAAACGGAGGCTGCGCGCCCCGTGTTGCGCGTGGATTACGCGCTGCCGGCGTCCTCCCACGGCTACGTGGAATTGATCCGAGAGGTGCCTGCGGGGACGGACATTGGAATAACGCCCATGGCGCTGGTCATGAAGGCGCGCGGACCAGGCGACATCGAGGTCAAGTTTGTGGATGCCGACGGGTCCGTGTTCGGGCGGAAGATCCAGTGCAGTGCCGGGTTCGACGATTGGAGGCCGGTGGTTCTGGATCGAAGTTCCGTGGAGTACTGGTGGGGCGGTCAGAACGGCGAGATGGGCGAATTGCGCACCGTCATGATTGTTCCCTCAGGGCAGGGAACCGGGACGGTGTGGTTCTCGAAGATCGGATTGTCTCCGGAGAAGATCGCGCCGACGCTCTCTCCGGCGGGTCCGCAGTACGACCCGGACCGCGATCTGCCCGGCATCGGCTTCCGCCAGCGGCGCGACGCCGAACTCATTCCGGAGGATCCGCTGGTCCTCGAGTGGCTGAAGCATGTTCAGGACACCACGTGTCCGGACCGGCTCCTCCTGGGCACGCTGGAGGACCGGAATATCCAGACCTTCAACAACGCGCTTGCGGCCACGGCTTTCCTCGTCAAGGGCGAGCGCGAACGCGCGGAGCGGATTCTCGATTTCTTCGCGGGCGCGGTGGACCGGGCGAACAGCGAGCCCCTGCGCCAGAACTTCTTCTACCGGGGCGAGGCCCGGGGATTCTTCCAGAACGCGCATCCGGTCGAAAAGGACGGGAAGGTGTTGTACTACGCAGATCCGGCCAGCGACCGCTGGATGGGTGACATGGTCTGGCTGATGTTCGCGTACCTGTACTACGACCAGCTTTACGGCGCGGGCCGCTACGCGGAGATCGAGAAGCTGATCACGGACCTCCTCGATGAATGGTACAAGGAAAGCCCGGACGGGAAGACCGGATATGTTCAGCACGGCTGGCGAAAGGGCGACAAGTACCTGCATGAAGCGGATGGTCACCACGAAGGCAACATCGACTGCTATGCGTTCTACAATCTGCTCGGGCAAAAAGATCGCGCGCGGCAGATCCGGACCTGGCTCGACAAATGCCTGATCGGAGATCGCCTCCCCCTCGATC
>CALMZY010000336.1 GCA_937870865.1 uncultured Lentisphaerota bacterium
AGTTGGAAAGAGATCGAAATCGGCAAACATGGCGTGGAAGTTGCGCGCGGCATGCGGCGCGGCGTGTTCCTGCCGCAGGTCGCCACGGAGACCGGCTGGGACCTCGAGACGTTCATGAACAACCTCTGCGCGCACAAGGCCGGGCTTCCGGCGGACGCGTGGAAGGACCCGAAGACCGACATCTTTGTCTTCACCGCGCAGGTGTTCGGGGCCGAAGAGTAGACTCCTCGCCCCGTCCTGAAGGATACTTCGTCCTCGTCGTCTTTCGAGTACGAGGACGAGATCGAGGACGAGAACGATTAAACACGGGCGGGGGTGAAGGTCAGTTGCGTGTCGCGGCGGCCGCCGCCACCATCGTGTTCAGCACGGCCAGTGCGACCATTGTTCCCGTGATGCCGAGCACCGGCAGCATCCACACGCCCGCCACCAGCGCGCCGGCGCACGAACCTGCCAGGTCTATGCCGTAGATCACTCCCGCTTTGCGGGGGTCGCCGACGTGGTGCTCGAGGTAGAGCTTGTTCGCGATAGGGAACTCGAACCCGACCAGCGCACCGACGGCGGCCGCCAGCAGCAGGAAGATCAACTCGATGGCGGCGGAGTACTTTACGGAGGTGGCGGCCAGGAATTGTGCGATGAAAATGAAGGCAAGGCAGTACGCCGCGATCCCTCCGTGGAGCAGGGCCAGGCTGTGTCGGTGATCGCGTCCGAGCACGTGCGTAGCCGCCCAGGTTCCGATGGCCATGCCGAGCATCAGCCCGGCGATGATGAGCGACAGGCGGTAGTAGAGATAGCCGTAGAACACCTGGAACGCGAGGATGATGACCACTTCGCACACCATGAGCGAGAAGGCGCCTGTGCCCATGGCAAGCGCCGGGAGGCGCGCGGCGCTTCTCCGGCGCACGCCGTAGATCAGCGCGCCGATCAGTACGGCGGCGACGGCCATCCACCCGGCCGACACCCGGCTCGTTCCCGCGGCGATGCGGGCGAGGTGGGGATGGAAGGAGCTGATCCAGTACACGAGGCTGTAGAAACAGGCGATGGGTTTGCCGTCGCGGTTGACCTGTGCCGTCGCGTTTTCCTGGAACGCCCGAAAGACCTGTGGAATCCGGTCGGTGCCCAGTCGGTAACTGATGTACGGATCCGTGACAAAGCGGGTTTCGACCCCTCGCTGCACAAGCCGTTCCTTGAGGAGCGCCGGCCGGTGCCGCGACGCGATGAAGAGAATTTCGTACTCCGGCAGGATTGTCACGTGGGGGAACACCGACTGGAGCGATCGGAAAACGGACGCGCCCAGATCTTCCAGTTCACGGCTGACGTAGTCCGGCGAGAACGCCAGTTTCGTGGAGAGGAGTCCATCGGGTTTCAGTTGGGAGAGGGCTTCCGCGAAGAACTCCTTCGTGAAATAGCGGTTAATCAACGCGGTGCTGGGGTTGGGGAGGTTGACGACGATCACGTCGTACAACGGCTCCGTCGCCGCCCGCCGCTTCAGGAAAAAACGCCCGTCCGCGGCCGTGACCCGCACGCGCGGGTCGGAGAACACGCGATCGAGGTCGGCGGGCAGATAAAAACGCGCAAGGCGGATCAGCTCCGGGTCGATTTCGACGTAGTCCACGCGGTCCGGGTTGTGCTTCAGGATTTCAACCAGCGCGCCGTTGAACCCGTTTCCAATCAGAAGAACATTCTTCGGGGCTCGATGGAACAGCATCGGAAAATGGACGGTGTACTCGTTGGCCATTTCGCCCCGGTCGGCCGCGAGAAACAGTCCGTTTTCGAAGAAGTTGTGCTGTTCCGCGTTCCGGGTTACCGCGAGATTGCCGTAGATCGAGTTGCGGGATTCGAGGAGGTTCTGCCCCGGAAAGCGGAAGCGGGCGGTCCGCTCGTTGATCGGGCGCGCGAGCAGGAAAACGATGGCCGTCAGCGTTGAGACGACGACCAGGGTGAGGCGCGCGGCGAGCGTGCGGTTGCGGGGCAACGCGCAAATGAAGGAGCCCGCGAAGACGTTCAGCCAAGCGAGGAAGGCGATGACGACAAACTCGTTCGTCGTAACGAAAAAGTAGCCGAACATGATCCCGCCGATAACGAATCCCAGCGTTTCGTGGACATACCCCTCGCCGAGGATGCGATCCAGCGTCGGTCGGTCCTTCAAGGATTCCCAGGCGCGGGCCGCGATGACGAACTGCGCGCCCAGCAGCAGGCACAGGGGCGCGAGCGCGAACAGCGAGAAAGTCAGCGACGGCAGGAGGTCGGGGATGACGCCCGGCACGGCGTCCACGGCCAGCCGGCTGCATCGCGCGAGGAAGATGCTGGCGGGCAGAAGGACGGTGATGGCGATGTGGCAGCCGATCAGCCACTGGGCGGGCCGGGTGGTCCCGAAAGCCCATCGGCCTGTTGCCAGCGAGCCGAGTCCGACCCAGAAAAACCAGGCGAAGAGAATCCAGCCGATGAAGAACTCGTTCCCGTAGAAGACGGCCATCAGCTCCCGGATCAGCATGACCTGGCCGATCAGCGATGTGATGCCGAGGGTGGCGAACGAGAAAGCCAGCGCCCGTTTCATGGCATCCATTGTAGCGGGTCGGTGCCGCCGCTGAGAATTCTTATTATGGGGCCGGGAACAACTCCTGGAGAGACTCGAGGGTTGTCGTATGCTGGATTTGCGGATTGCCCGTTTCGTCGAGGATTTCGAGCGTGATGACGGGGTTCTGAGACTCCCAATCGATGGTGATCAAGCCGAAGTTGTTTTCTCGAACCGCATGGCTGATCCCATGACGGTTGATTTCGGTGATGGGTTCCTCCCTCTTCATGTTCATCGGGCTGGAGGTCAGGTCGTAAAGAGGGTAGACCGCGAGGCCGCTCACGGCCGACAATTCGGCATGATCGATGTTGCCGCTGATGAACAGGACGCCGTCGGCTTCCGTGTCGCTGATCATGTCGAACAACATCGTGCGTTCGTGCGGCCAATCCGCCCATTTTTCTCCCCGGTGATCTTCCGACAGCACCGGCAGGCTGGAGGCGACTACACGGAGTTGCGCCGGAATTACGATCAGTTGGTCTCACAGAACCTCCAAGCGCAATCAGCGGAGAATTTAGAACGCAACCAGAAGGGGAGTAAGTTTAAGATTGTCGATACCGCCCGTCTGCCCGTTAAGCCATTCAGTCCAAATTTCTTCAAAATTTTTCTGATTGCTCTGGCCGCAGGGGTGGCGTTGGGTGTCGTCCCCTTGTTCGTTTTGGATTTCATCGACA
>CALMZY010000337.1 GCA_937870865.1 uncultured Lentisphaerota bacterium
TGTCATCGTCGCCGTTTGCCACGCCGGTGGTCCGGCCCAAGCCGTAGAGCACCAGCCACCAGTGCGGAAGGCCGGCGGGGAAACCGCCCGCCCACAGGTTGATGTAGACGAAATCGTGATTCTCATAGTCGCGGCCGAAGTACTGCGGGCCATCGGTGTAGTTGTTCGAACCCCATCCGTTCGTGGAGCCCTCGATCCTGCTGACCAGGTACCTTTCGTCCTCAAGATATCCCGACCCGAACAGGACCTTGATCAGCGGCGCGAAATAGACCGGGATCGCGTTGGTGTCGGCTTCCCCCGTCGCATTCGTCGGCTGGGTCCACACCAGCCGCCACAGGTCCACGGTGTGCTTGCCCGACCCCGGCAAGCCGTGAAACGGCGTGGATTCATCGAGCACGAGATTCGTCACCCAGTACATCGAGGTCCAGTTGTTCACCCACTGTCCGCTGCCGGCAGGCGGGCGTTCCCACGACGTGCGCAACTGCACTTCGCTGTACTCGTAAGGCAGAAGCGGCTTGACGGGCTTCTCCAACAGGACGTACCAAGTCGTCGACGTGGCGTCGTAGTTGACCTGCATGAACGTGCTCGTGCCGTCCCAGCTGGGGATCACTTCTGTTCTCGGATCGCGATTCGTGTAGTTGATGTACGCCCAGTCGGTCGTCACGTACCGCGAAATCATCCCTGTTGGCATGTAGAACCAGTCGTGGCTGTAGGGAACCTCGTTCCAGAAATTCTGCGGGTTAGTCGGCCAGTTGTTCGTGTACGTGTCGCCGCTGGTGATGCCGTTTAGAATGTTTGCCAGCCACCATTCCGTCCCGTCGGCGGCCAGCCGGACAGCCGGCGAATACCACATGCTGACCTGCCAGTTGCCCGGCGGATAAAACCCGACCCGCCAGACATCCATTGTGACGTCGCCCGAGAGCGGGGCTCCATGGAACTGGTTGGTCGAATAAATGACGATGTTCGTATACCACGTCCCATCCGCCCATATTTCCCCCGGCCCGCCTGCGAAAAACGCGCGCCCGCGGACACCCATCAGGCTGTCTTTCGGAGCAATCGTATACATGAATGACTGCCCGTCCGGCTCATAGCTGTATTCGAGAAACTTCATGCCACCCAATTCCGGCACGCCTTCCTGCTGAGGCATCAAGGTACTGCTGTTGCCGAAGAAGACGTTGGTCAGCAGGTTGCCGAGTTCCCTCCCCGGCCCTTTGACGTAGCTTCCGGCGAAGAGGCGCGCGTCGTCGATACGCAGGGATTTGTTGTCGTCGCTGTAATTCCTGTCCCAGCCGCAATAGAGGATGGTTCTCGCCTCGAACACGGCCGGGCTCGGGCAGTTGCCGGTGACATAGTATTCGTACCAGTTCGTGTCCGCGGGGACGGTGAAGTTCGTGGTCATGCTGTCCGAGACCTGGTTCGTATACGTGCCGTCGTACCACTCGAGGCGAAGGCCTGCGTTGGTCATCAGGAACCCGGCCTCGCGCCTGAACCAGACCGCGAAGGTGTATGTCCCGGTGCCGGGCGCAGTGTTCTGCCCGACCTCCATGGAATAGGTCGCGAAATTGGTGTCCCATCCCGCCATCGAGAGCCCCCGCCATCCGGTTCGCGCCGCCCAGTACGGACAATCCAGGACCTCCGCGTTGTTGGGCAACGGATCCTGCGGGCTGGCCCACTGCGTTCCGCGGAAGCCATTGGTGGTATAGAATTCGAAGCTTCGGTTTACGAGCCGCGGCGGCGCGCCGGTGTATGGTCCATGGTACAGTTCCATGTCGTCGAAGGAGATTGCGCCACCGGCGACGACCCAGTTGCAGTAGAGGACGGGACGAATGAATGCGATGTTCGCATCTGTCCCCGTCGCCGTCACATGGATGTGATGCCACAGGCCGTCGTTAGGGAGCGTGTTGTAGTAGCCGAACGCCGTGGTATCGACCCAGTTCGTAGTGGCGTTCATCCACTCCAGCTTGATCTCGAAATTGCTCAGACCGCTGAAGGCGGGCTCACGCCGGACCCATGCCGCAAGCGTATGAAGACCGCCGGTGCTGGGAATGTTCTGGTAAATGCCGGCGTCTGCCGCGGCCCACCCGCGGAAATAGCCGCCGGCGTGGGCGGCGCGCGCGGCCCAGCGCTGGCGGAACACGTTTCCCCAGTACGTCCATCCGGTGCCTGCCCAGTGAGTATCCGCGGTGTTTGAGTTGAAGTCCGTGTCTGGAACGTCGAAGGTTCCATTGGGCAGAAGATTCTCCGCCGCGGCAGCCAAGGCAAGCGAAACGGAGAACAGAACAACCGCGACGAGCTTTTTCATGTCTCCTCCGGGATAGGGACCGGAAAACCGTACATAGAAAACCTACTCCGAAACGGCACTGCTGGCAACAGCCCGGAGACTTGGAGTCCAAGGTCCAAAGTCAAAAGTCCAAGGCGGTCTTGCGACCGTCCTTGGACTTTGGACATCAGACTTTGGACTATTTATTACGGCAACTTCGCGCCGGTGCGATAGTACCGGTAAACCGGCCCATTCGTCACCGTCAGCGTGATCAATCCGCCGTTGCCCGGGACCGTCAGGCCGTAAGGCTGCCATGCCGACGGATCCACCAGGTTCGTCTTCCACCACGCATCGTAGGCGCGCGCGGCCGAGCTCGGGTTGACGACCAGGATCATCACCGACCTGTCGCCGCTCAGCGTGTTGGTCACCCGCGGGAAGTAAGACGCATTATTCGTCGGCACCGTGTCGCCGGCGTACTCCTCGATATTGAGATAACCATCGCTGTC
>CALMZY010000338.1 GCA_937870865.1 uncultured Lentisphaerota bacterium
TCTTCGCCGCAAAGTTCTGGTACGACAGGTTCCCCGGCCACACGATCGTCAGGCTTTGGCTGTTCGACTGCGCCAGATCGCTCACAACAAAGCCCGCGTTCGATCCACCCGCCCAGGTCCAGCTTGGCAGGTTGTTCGACAGGTAGTAGCAGTTGCCCACCACGCCATCATCGAAGCCGCCGTTGAAAATCGCGCCCGACTGAGTCGTCCCGCCTGTGGAAACCAGGCTCTGGCTCACGTCGTCAAACCACAGCACCCCGCTGAACGAAGAAGTCGAGCCCAGCATGCCGACCATGGTCCGCGCGCTTACGGCGCCCAACGGGGCCTTCCCCGTCACGGACAGCAGGGTCCAGGCTCCCGCCGCGTTCGTGGTCCTGAACCAGGGACTCGGATAGCTGCCCACCACGTTTGTCCCCGTGGCATCGAGGAATTCAAGCACGACCAAACCATACGTGTTCGTTCCGCCCGAGAAGCGATCCGCGCCGCTCGGCGTGTACGCGTAGGCCGAACTCGCATACGTATAGCCCTGCGTCGCCGACCAGTTCTGGAGGAGCAACTGTCCCGGGTAGTAGATCTTCAGGGAGCGGATCCCCGACCGCGTGTACAGGTTGTCCACGTTGCCGGCGTTGCCGAAATTCGTCCAGTTGTCGATGGCATCGAAGACCGTGCCGTTCGCCGTATATTCGAAGCCGGGATTCCAAAGCGCGCCGCTCTGCGAGTTGGCCCGCGCGATATTGGTCTCGATCAGCGTCAGCCCGTCGAAATAAACCGCCCCGCCATAGTTACTGGTGCTGCCCATGACCGCCGTCAACACGCGGCAGGTCACCGAACCGGTCCACGGAGCCGTGTTGGTGATGGAGAACTTGTACCAGGTGCCGGCGGCGTAGTTGCTCGTAAAGTGAGGACTCTCGGCCACGGACACGATGCTGGTGCCGCCCTTATAAGAGGTTGAGTAGAACTCCATGAAGAAAACGCCGTACGCGGAGTTAGACAGAACCTGCCCCACCGGCGAGGACATGTAGCCGTGAAGGATGTATGTACGGCCCGTCACCGCTGCCGCACGCTGGGCCGCCATGTTGGCGGGATACGTGATCGCGAGAGACTGAACACCGTCATACTCGTAGCTGTCGGTGACGAAGCCGGCGTTGGTTCCGCCGAGCCATTTCCAATAAGGAAGTCCGGACGACAGGTCCAGGTCGTAGGCATTGCCGGCGGCGCCGTCATCGAACCCGGGATTGTGCAGCAGGCCGGACACGGTGTCGGACGTGGGAATCGAAGTCTGGTTGACATCGTCGAAGAAGATGGACCCCGAGAACGCGGAGTCCGAACCCAGAACGGCGCACAAGGTGCGGCCCGTCACGGTGCCGACCGGAGCCACGCCGCTGGCCGATCCGTAAATCCACACGTTGGTCGCGTTCGTCTTCGTCAGGTACGTGCTCTCGAACGAATTACCCAACTGGGCGCCCGTGGCGTCGAAGAACTGGAGAAGGATGACGCCGTGCGCGTTGTTGGTCGTGGTGATGGCATTCGTCTTGATCATGTAGCCGCTGCACGCATAGCGCGTACCGGCAGTCGCCACCCACGTCTGAGCCGCCAGCGTTTCCGGATACCAGATCTGAAGAGAGGTACGGCCATTTCGGGCCACGTTCGTAACGACAGCGCCCGCAGAGCCAAGCCCCTGCCAATAGGGTACGGCGGTGAGATCGGAGAACGGTTGAACTTCAAAATCAGGATTGAACAGCGCACCCGCCCGGGTCGCCGTCGAGGTGTACAGACGCATCTCGTCAAAATAAACGGAACCGGTCACCGTGCCGTCCGTCGGGAAACCTCGGTAGTAGAAACAGCTGACCTCCGCCGTCACCGCGCCGGCCGGTGCCAGGCAGGGACCCGTCGTATAGCGCGTCCAAGTCGTGGGGCCGTTCGCCTGAAAGCGGACCGATTCGCAGTTCTCACCGACCCGGGTTCCGCCGGAGTTGAAGAAACGGAAAAGGATTGTGACATAACCGTTCGTGGGCTTGAAATTGTCCGTGCCGGCCGGCGTTTTCAACCAGCCATCGGCCTCGTAGATCTTGCCCGCTGTGGCCGGCCGTCCCTGCAGGAGCAGATGACTGAAGCCGCCGTACGAGATGATCCGCATCACGTTCGATCCCGCGTAGGCTCCCGCGGTCCCAAGCGCCGCACCGCCCCATTGATCACCCGGACTGCTCCAGCTGGAAATGCCATTCCATCCGAGCGTCGGATTGGCGATCTCGAATCCGCCGTTCGAGAGCATGTTGACTTGCGCATGCGCAAGAACCGGTCCCATAAGTAAAGCGCAAATCAGGGCACCGGCCAGGGTAATACGACGGTATGTCGATGACATGGTGTGGGCTCCTTCCGTGAACTTCAGACCATCAAAGGTTGTCTAGGTCAGATAACCATCCAATTCTTGTACTAGATGTATCCTAGTGACCTAAATAAAGCAAGCTTTTTTATGATCACCCCACCGCGCACCGCCATGCAAGAATTTGCAATAAAGTGGTTGCGCCCGTAGTTGCCATCTAGTATGCATATAGTTGAACCTACAAAACGGACTATGAAAATGCCCATTGGATACGACAAACGTAAATTACCGCGTCTTTCCCGAGACAAGAGGAACCGCGAGTTCCTGTACCGACAGCTTTCCGGCATCCTGGAAAAGGAGATTGGCGCCGGGAAGTACAAGCCCGGAGAGCGACTCCCTTCCATGGATGATCTGGCCGCGCTGTACGCGGTCAACAAGGTCACGGTCCGCAGGGCTCTTTCCGATCTGAACGCAGCCGGCTTGATCTACTCCGTTCCCGCCCAAGGGACCTACGTGTCGGACCAGCCCCGCCCCGCCCGCTATGATGGGCCGCGCAGCAAAACGCTGACCGTGGGCTTGGTTTCGTTCCTGATGGTGCCCGGCAACACCGGCCTCTACCACATGGAAATCATTCAGAGCATCCGCGAGGAGCTGAGCAAGCTCCAGGCCAATTTCCTGATCCTGCCGGTGCGAAACGTGGAACCGCAGTACAAGATTCTCGAGCAGATGGCGCAGGCGAATGTGGATGCGACAATCTATCTCGGCATGTTCGATCCTTCCTCCCTGCGGCTCATGCTCGAAAAAGGGCCCACGCCGGTCCTCGTCGATTACTCGATGCGCGGATTCCAGGTGGATACCATCGTTCTCGACAACAAGGGCGGCGCCTACCAGGCGATGGAACACCTGATCTCCCTCGGGCACAGGAAGATCGCGGTCGTTCTCGGCCAGCCAAACCAGGTCGCCACGAAAGACCGCCTGGACGGCGTATACGAGGCACTCGACACCGCGGGGATAGCGCGCGACAGCGTGCGAATTTTCCAGGGCGATTTCCAGCGCGAGGGCGGCTATGCCGCCATGGCCGAAATCATCAAGAGCGGAGATATGCCGACAGCCATATTCTGCTTCAACGACGAGATGGCCGCCGGCGTCATGCAGGCGCTGCATGCCCTCTCCTCCATCAAGGTCCCGCAGGACATGTCCATCATCGGCTTCGACGATACCGCGTGGGCGATGGCCACCCAGCCGCCGCTGACGACCGTCCAGGTTCCCAAGAGCATGATGGGACGCCTGGCCGTTCAAAGGATCCTTGCCCGGCGCGAGAGTCACGAACCGCCCACCACCACGGTGCTGTCAACGCAGCTCGTGTTGCGCGGTTCCACGGCACCCCTGGCAGCGGCCGCGATTCACCGCTGACGGTTCCGTCAGGGACTGACCTCCCCGGCAGAGAGAGAGCGATACGCCTGAAGTGTGTCCTGATCGAAACAGACGAAAACCACCTTCTCGATTGCCGGATGTTCCGAAAGAAACGCCTTCGTCTCCCTCAAGGCAATCCGCACCGCCCGCTGCAGAGGGAATCGATAAGCTCCCGTGCTGATGGCCGGGAAAGCGACGGTCTTGATTCCGCGCTCCGCCGCGAGCCGAAGACAACTCCGGTAGCAGTTGGCCAGCAATTCGTCCTCGTTGCGCGCCCCTCCGCTCCATATGGGTCCGACAGTGTGAATCACATGCCCGGCCGGCAACTTGTAGCCGCGCGTCATCTTCGCCTCGCCCGTGGCACAGCCATGGAGGCCGCGGCACTCGTCCAGCAGATCCGGACCGGCCGCGCGGTGAATCGCACCATCCACGCCCCCACCGCCCAGCAGCGTGCTGTTCGCCGCGTTCACAATGGCGTCCACCACCACCCGAGTAATATCCCCTTCAATAATCTCGATGCGCTCGTCCATGGACCCGCCCGTAAAAAAAGCCCGTACTTGTTTCCATGTCCGGAATCAAGCACGGGCAATACCCAGGTTTTCCCGCCCTCACCCTTTGACGCGTTTCAACAAGGACTGAAATTGCGGATCGTTATGAATCGATTCAAGGTCGCTGTCGCTGCTCATCCACTCGACATCCTTGTAGCCCAGTTCAATCGCCTTGGTCAGAGCGGAAAACGCGTCCGCTTTTCTGCTGGTCAGCGCGTAGCTGCATCCAAGGTTGTACCAGGCGATCGCCTCACGGGGGCATATCCGGGTGAGCTCAAGATCGGTCTTCAGGCCTTCTTCGTACGGCCCCGTCCGGGTGTAGAGTTCACCCAGCGTTTCGAGAATCATGCGATTCGGCGTGATTCGTTTCCGGACCGACTCGAGAAACTCGATTTCAACCCTCTCGCTTCGATTCGCCGCCCGTTTAAGACGAGTGCCCATATTGACCGATCCCGATGAATCTGCGGTTAATATACGGAAAAAGAACGTCCCTGTTAAAAGCCCGGAAGAGGCCGGGCTGGCGATGCGTTAGCCCGCCAGCCCGGAAGAAGTAACATCCACCGTCTTCCCTATTGAGCCTTGACCACCGTGCCCGCCGGCGGGTTCTTCTCCCCCTCCGTCACGTCGCAGTACGAAACCTTCTCCGTCACCTTGGCCACCTTGATCTTGCCGATCACGCTGCCCTCTTCATTGCCAAGCACCTCGCCCGTGTCCGGATCGGTCAGCAGTTCGCCCTGCTCCGCCATCACCAGCTCCTGTCCGGCCTCCATGCCGAACTCGGAACCGCGGTTGATGAGAACCTGCCCATTGTTGGAAACCTTGATCACGCTGCCCTCGAACGGAAACTGCTCCATCTTCTTCGCGATGAACTCGGAGGCCTTGTTGATGCAGTCCTGGGCGGCTTGCCCGAGCGGGGTCTTCTTGAACCCTCCGAGGTCTGTGTTCAATCCACCCTTGGAAATACCAACGTTAAGGCCGATATTCCCGGCCTTGCCCGTGATGCTTTCCTTCGCGACGATCTCGCCCGTGGTCGTGTCGATGAGCTTGACGATCAGGGTGACCTGAGCATCCGACTTGCCGCCGCCGAGGCTGATGCCTTTGAAGCTGATGCCGGCATTCCCGCCGGATTGCTTATCCTCAACGGTCGTGATAGCGCCGGTCGCGATGTAGCGGGCGGACCGAATCAAGCCTGTCTGTGCCACCTTGCCGGCCTTGGCCGTGCGCCCGCTGGCGGCAAGATCCTGCTCGGCGATGACATCCGTCAGTTTCTCGCGCTCGACAATGACGAAGCGGCCTGTGTCGAACAGCGCGGATTCGAGCATGATGGAGAGGTTGTTGCCGATCTCCCACTGGCCCGACCATCCGGACTGGTTCTCGAAATCCTTGCAGCCGATCGCCTGCTTGAGGCCCTTGTACTCGCCCAGATTCATCTTCGCGTTTGACGACTCGGTTGCCGTCGTCGCCGTCTTCCCCCAGAGCGCTGACGCATTCTGGACCGACAACCCCGCGATGACCGCAAACACAACCGACAACCACAAGAAACGCTTTCTCATCTTGCCATCTCCTTCGCTTGTAATCCGTGTTCGGACGTGGCACAACGACGGCCAAAAGACTAGCCGAAGCGACAGGGAAATCAAGCGGCGAAAAGCTGTTCTGACCGCAAAAAGAGGAAGGGATCACCCATGGATTACGGTCTCGGAAAACGAAAAGCTCTCGTGGGCGGAGCCAGCAAGGGACTCGGCCTGGCCGCGGCCAAGGCACTGGCCGCGGAGGGATGCGCCGTCGCCCTCGTTTCCCGCTCAGAGGAGAATCTGCGCGAGGCCGCAAAGGCGTTTGAGCCCGGACAGAACATCCTCACCATCGCCGCCGATCTTTCCACCGCGGAGGGGGTGCGCTCATGCATCGCCCGCGCGGGGGCGTGGGGTCCGGTGGACATCCTGGTGAACAACACCGGAGGCCCGACCCCCGGCCGCAGTTTCGAACTCGACGAAACGGCCTGGGGGAAGGCGTACGAATCTCTCCTCCTTTACACGAAGCGCATGTGCGAGCACTTCGTGCCGGGGATGAGGCAACGCGGCTGGGGGCGCGTGATCACAATCACGTCGTACTCGGTCAAGGAACCGATTGAAAACCTGGTTCTCAGCAACGTGTTCAGGACCGGCGTGACGGCCTATCTCAAGGTGCTGGCCAGGGAAGTCGCGGCGGACGGTGTGACGGTGAACACCGTTCTGCCGGGCGCCTACCGCACGGAGCGCTACGAACAACTGCTCGAGAACACGGCCCGGCGAACCGGCCGGGACAAGGAAACCGTCGCCGCGGAACTCGTTGCGCGGTTGCCGCAAAAGAGATTCCAGAAACCCGAGGAACTCGGCGCCCTGGTCGCCTTTCTCGCCTCCGAACAGGCGTCCGGAATCACGGGCGCGGCAGTGCCCGCCGACGGCGGAATGCTGCAATCTCTCCTCAGTTGATTGAAGACACGCGGCGATGATGGTATGAGATAACCATGGGATCGTTTCAAATAGCCAGAGTGTTCGGCATTCCGATTCGCGTGCACCTCACGCTCCTGGTCGTGCTGCCGCTGATCGGACTCGATTACGCCCAGGCCATGGGAGACCGGTCGTTCTTCTGGGGGTTTGTTACCGCCGTCGGGCTCTTCGCCAGCGTCGCCCTTCACGAACTCGGCCATTCCGTCGTGGCCATCCGCAAAGGCTGCCGCCCGCGCGAAATCCTCCTGTTGCCCATCGGGGGCGTGGCCCAGATGGACCGCATGCCGACGCGGCCTGCAGATGAGTTTCAAGTGGCCATCGCGGGCCCGGCCGTCAGCCTGCTGCTGGCCCTCGTCGGCTGGGGTGCGGCAAGCCTGCTCGCGGGTCTCGGCATGCTCCGTCCCGCGCTCGCCCTCTCGCTGCTCGGGGCGGTGAATTTCATGCTCGTGCTCTTCAATCTGCTGCCGTCCTTCCCCATGGACGGCGGCCGCATTTTCCGAGCGTGGCTGACGCCGCGGACGGGGCGCCTGATGGCCACCCAGATTGCCGCCAAGGTGGGCCGGTTCATGGCCATCGTGTTCGGGGTCGTCGGGCTCCTGAAGATAAACATCTTCCTGATCCTCATCGCCATCTTCATCTACCAGGCGGCCGGCGCGGAATACAGGATGGTGCGAATACAGGAAGCGTCGCGGGGAGGATCGTCCGGCCCGTGGATGCGCCCGCAGGAGCCGTGGACGTACGCAGGCGACGAAATCAAGGTCGGCCCGCCCCCGTTCCGCAGCGGCGGAACATCCCATCTCTTCGTTAAACCGCTCCGCGCCCAGCACGATCTCTTCGACGAACTCTTCGAAAAGTGGCGGTAACGCAATGTTCCCGGTTCAGAGTTCCCTGTTCCCGGTTTCACCCATCCCGAGAACACACATCAACCGCGAACCCTGAACCGAGAACTGCGAACCGTCTTACAGTTCCGCGTAGAACGCGCTCAGGGCCTCGATGTCCTTCGCGACGGCCTTGATCACGTCGTCCTCGACGGCCTTGTTGACCTTCAGGATCGCGATGGACTTCTCGCCCTTCGAATCGTGCGGGTTCCGGACATCATCGATGTTGACGCCGGCCTTCGCCAGCGCTCCGCCGATGCGGCCGAGAATGCCGGGCCGGTCCTTGTAGACAAACACGACCGTGTGGCCCTTCGGCTCGAAGTACAACTTGTGGAAGTCGTTGATGCGGGAGATCATGATCACGCCCTCGGCCACGGTGCCGCGCACGCTCGCGCTGTGCAGCACGCCCGCGTCCACACCGCCGGTCAGGTCCACCGTGATCGAGTTCCCGTAGCCCTTCTTCTCGTCGGTCTCGCGGTTGCCGCATTCCACGCCCATGTCCTTGAGGAACGCGCGCGCCGCCTTCGCGTCGGACGAGCGGTCGAACGCATCGCTCAACGCCGCGGTCACCGGGACCATCAGCCAATCCGCGAACGGCTTGAGCTTCCCGTAGAAACTCGTTTCCACCTGCTTCAGCTTCGTGTCCTTGCCGACGACCCGCCGGCAAAGCTTGGTGAGCAGGAACGCGAGTTCGCCGTACGCCGCATCCAGCCCCTCGGGGATGTCGCGGTTGACGATGTAGCTCGTGATGCCCTTCTCGTCGAACTCGATCAGCTCCTCGGCGGCCCGCTTCGCAGCCATCGAATTCGCCTCGTGCGTGCTCGCGCCGAGATGCGGAACCATGATGTCGGCGATGTCGATGACCGTCTTCGGTCCCGGTTCGTCCTTGGGATAGACGTCGTTCAGAAACCGGATGCCCTTCTCCGCCTTCAGCGCGCGCAGGTCCGCCTCGTTGACGACGCCGGCGCGGGCGCAGTTGACCAGCGTGGCGCCCTTCTTCATCTTCGAGAGAAGCGCGGCGTTGATCAGCCCTTTCGTCTCGCTGTTCTCCGGAATGTGCAGCGTGATGTAATCGCACTTCTCGAACAGCGTCGGCAGGTCGACCAGCTGGATGCCCATCTGCCGCGCGCGTTCCTCGGAGATGATCGGATCGTATCCGAGAAGGGCCATTTCAAAACCGCTCAGGCGCTTGGCGACGAGCTTGCCGATGTAGCCGAGGCCGACGATACCGATCGTCTTGCCGGTGATCTCGCGGCCCATGAACTTGCTCTTCTCCCAGTCGCCCTTGCGGCAGGAGGGATCGGCTTCCACCAGGTGGCGCGCATCGGCAAGCATGAGCGCGACGACCTCCTCGGCCACCGCGTTCGCGTTCGCGCCGGGCGTCGTCATGACGTCGATGCCTTTTTTGCGGGCGTACTTCGTGTCGATCGTGTTGTAGCCGGACCCGGCGCGCATCACGACCTTCAGCTGCGGCAATGCGTCGATGATTTCCTTGGTGACCTTCTCGCTGCGGACGATCAACGCATGCGCGTCCGCGTGCTGTTTGGCCAGCACGGCGAGTTCGGTTTTCTCCTCCTGCACAACGGTGTAATTGCCGTTCTTTTCCAGGAGTTCGCGGGCGACTTTATCCAGCTTGGTGGGAATGAGGACTTTCTTCTTCATCGTTTACCTCCGTGTCATATCGGTTGGTTTTCGGACGAATTCGGACGTGGAATTTACTACCGAAGCCGGCGCCGCGCAATCAGAAATGCGCCGTTTCCGGTTTGCGACTGAAGCGGGCGGTCGATCTGCCCGTGCGAGGGCCCCTCCGATTGTTGTTGTTTGATCTTGCCACGCTATGCGTCCGAACCTATCGTCCCGCGTTCCATCATGCACTGGATGTGTGCGGAGGGGGGGGAGGCGAAACGGCCACCCCAAAGGGTAAAGGGAGGAAGTCGTGTCGCAGAAAACAAGGACGCTTTCAAAACGGGTTGTCGGCTACGAGTTGCTCGGGTTTGGCTTGCTGTTTCTTATTCTGTGGATCGACGAGATTCTGGATCTGCCGCACCACCTGCTTGGCGCGCCGGCCACCCCCATCAACTGGAAAGAAAGCCTGCTCGAGTCGGGGTTGACCATCGCGCTGGGCTGCCTGGCGATCACCCTGACGCGCATGTTCCTGACCCGCATCAAGTACCTGGAAGGCTTCCTGATCTTCTGCGCAGGCTGCAAGCGAATCCGTTTCGACGGAAGCTGGATTCCCGTGGACGTCTTTATGCGCGACCATTCCGACGCGAGCGTGTCGCACGGGCTATGCCCTGACTGTATCGACCTCTACTGCGGCGGGTGGAACAAGAATACCGGCTCCAAACTCTAGCCATTCCAGAAGCTTTCCCGCGCGCCGTCAGCGCGCCAGCCCGTCTTCTTCGATCGTGAGGAGGGATGTGCTGTAGCCGAATGGAGTGGCCCGCTTCCGCGAATTCTTCGGGTCCTCCGTCCACCGGCTGTCGTCGATCTTGAACTCGTATTCGTGATCGCCCAGGGGCATTTCGACGGTGATCCGCCACACGCCGGCGGTGTCCCGCGCCATCGGGTATTCCTGGCTGTTCCAGGCGTTGAAGGTCCCCGCCACCGTGACCCGTTTCGCCTCCGGACATTCAAAGCTGAATTCATGCGGGCGGCGCACGGCCAGGTATACGCGGAGATCGTCCGCGTCCCATTCCCTCTTGCGTCTCTCGAATCGGTAAAGGTCCAGTCCCGCGAGTTCCTGGTACTCGGCCTGCGTCATGACGTATTTGAGAGACCGGATGATGATCTGCTCCGGGTCCGTGTACGAATCGTGCGAGTAGACGAGCCACAGACGGTCGCGGCCCTTCAGCAGCTCGACCATGTACGGCACGTCCTCGACGGCCATTTTCGGCTCAAGAATTCCGCGGTCGAACAGGTCCACCGGCAGGCCCTTCATGACCACCGGCATGCGATGGTGGCGGTAGTAGTACTCGAACGGGATTTGCACCCACGTCGCATTGAAAACCACGAGGTCGCCGGGCGCGGCGTGCGTCGCGACGAACTCAGCGCCGCTCGCCCAATCCTCCTTGCGGTACTTCTCGAAGTAGTACGTAGCCGCGGCCAACTGCAGGCGCAGCATGCACGCCAGGAGCACAGCCTGCGCGACGACAACGAGCCACCGCCTCCGCCTCGACCCCGGCGCCATGGCAATCCCGCACAGGCTGCGAATTCCGGCGGCCATCAGCGCGTAGTACGCGAGCGTGGTCCAGATCAGCGTGCGGTCGTAGAAGATCGGGCGCTTGAGGCTCACGAGCAACTCGCCGACGATTGCCGTCCCGAACAACGAGAGGAACAAAAGGCCGAGCGCCGGCACGCGCAGCAGCCAGACCAGGCCGAGCAGGGCAAGCCCCCAATACAGATACATCCAGTAGTCGCGGCCGGGGAAGTCTCTCGCGAGATGCGCGTAGTTGAACATCTCGAACGCGCGCCGCACCGACCGCCCCGTCGGCGCCCCGATCCAGAACTCCTCGTACACACGGTGCGATTGGATGAAGAACGGATACGACCACGGCAGCCAGCAAAGGATCGCCAGCGCCTGCGCCATCAGCCACCGACGGATGAAGCCCGGCTGGGCCATGCCGGCCCAGGGGCAGGCGTCGGGCCGGCTCCGGTAGTAGAACGCCACGCCGAGGATCGGCAAATTGAGCGCCAGCGGGAAGAACGCCGCGGCCGTGTTGTGCGTGAGCATCACGCCCGCCTGGGCCAGCACCAGCCCAATCCACGGCCAGCGCGATGCGGACCGCTCCGTCAACACGCGGGCCAGACAGTAGATCGCCGCCGCCGCAAGCAGGGTCAGGAGGGCGTACATCCGCGTTTCCTGGGCGAAGCGGACATGAAACGGCGCGAACGCAAGGATCACCGACGCGATCACCGCCGTCGGCCGGTCCACGAGGCGGCGGATCGCCAAGAAGAATACAGGGATCGCGAGGACTCCAAGAACGGCCGACAGGCCGCGCACGGTGCCCTGCAGGTCGCCGAAGAGCCTCTGCCAGAAGTGCAGCAGCAGGTAGTACAGCGGCGGGTGCTGGTCGACCTTCACCATCCAGCGCAACGCGTCCGTCACCCCCTGGTTGGCCAGCCAGATGCTGAACGACTCGTCAAGCCAGACCGGCTTTGCGCCGATCGCGTGAAAGCGAAGCCACGCTCCGGCTCCGACAACGAGCGCGAGCACCACACCGGTGAGAAGGTTCTGTCTCCGAGAGTCCACGGTCCGCCCGACACAGTGGCGACTGCGGCCTGCGAAGTCAAGGGGTGGGATTGGAGCCACGGATTCTGACTCCCGAGAACGAGGTCGGGGACCCGGCTCCGCGCGGCCGCTACGCCGCGGCAAGAGAGCGATGATAGCGCTTG
>CALMZY010000339.1 GCA_937870865.1 uncultured Lentisphaerota bacterium
GACCTGCGTGTAGAGCCGCGCGTTTTCGAGGGCGACGGCGAGCTGGTTGCAGAGGATCTGCAGGGTGTCCTGTTCCGTCGCGCCGTAGATGCGGCCGGAGAGCCTGGGCCCGAGAAGCATGACGCCCTCGATTTTCGCCTTGGAGTAGATGCCGACGGCCAGCGCGGCGCGCAGTTCGGCGAGGCGGCGGCCGGCATCCTTCAGCATCGAGGCCGAATGCAGGCGCTGGATGTTTTCGGAGCCCAGCGGTTCCCGGTGCTTGTCGAGGGTTGTGACGAGGGGGTCGTTCGCGGCGAGATTCAGGGGGCCCGAGTCGGAGTTCGGGGGGTAGTGCTGGAGAAACGAGTTGCGCTCGGACAGGAGGATGGTGACCCGGTCGGCGCCGACCGCTTCGGCGATGCTTTCCGCGAACCGCTTGAGCAGTTCGTCCAGCGTGCTGATGGAGTGCAGGATCCGGTTCGCGGTCTGCATGGTGCTGCCGACGTCGAGCGGCTGGACATTGATAAAGAGGCGGTTCGCGAACCGCTGCAAGTGGCCGTGGGCGGGGGCCAGGGAGAAGGCGACGACGAGCGCCGCGAGCAGATGCGCCGCGGGCAGGAACGGGAACCCGGTGAGCCTGAAGACAAACGTGGCCGCGTACCAGGTGGCGACGTAGAGGATCAGCAGGTAGGCGGTGAGGAGCACATAGGCGGCCATCCGCCGCAGGATATCCGGCACCTCCATGATGCGGCGGGTTGCAATGCCGTACGCCATGATGCCGTCCAGCACCGTGACCGAGAGCGGCAGGAACTGGACCATGTTCGCGTTGTCGGTGACGAACGGCATGACGAGAAAGGTGATGCCGACGGCCAGGCTCGCGGCGCAGCCGAGGAGGACGAATTGCAGTTCGATGCGCTGGACGCCGGCGGCTTCGCCGAGGTGCCGGCGGAAAGCGACGATGAGAAACGCCGTCGAGGCGATGAAGTAGCCGCCGTACAGCAGGAACCCCGGTCCGTAAATCGGCTCCGGCACGGCGTTGGGGCCGGGCATGACCACGTGGCTGATGAAGGCCGGCGTGATGCAGAGGGCCGCGATCGGGAGGTACGTGAGAAGCCAGACCCGCGACGCGCGGATGATCTCGCTCCATTCCGCCTTCTCGCGCCGGATCGACCAGCGCAGGATATTGAACCCCGTCGGAATCAGCGCCGCCGTCACCGAGGACAACCGGATCCACATCTCCGCCTGGGCCGCGTTGTGGGAGATGGACCCGAAGACCAGGCAGACCAGCCAGATGGCGAGAATGCCCGAAAGCAGAAGGAAACCGCGGTTGGATGCCCGGCGGGTGTTGGTCCCGAAGACGAGCAACCCGAGCACGATATCGCCGATCAACGCAATAAAGATCGATAGCTGAAACAGAATCATTTCACGTCACCTTGTCGATAATCATGGTGCTGTTGCCGTTGCCGAGGCCATGGATGTTGATCAAGGCCCTGTTGATGTCCATCTTCAGCGGTTTCCTCGGCACGTAGTCGAGATCGCAGTCCGCGTCAGAATGTTCGTGGTTTGCGGTTGGCGGCACGAGCCCTTCCTGGATCGCCATCACGCAGGTGGCCAGTTCAAGGGGGCCGGCGGCAGCGAGCGGATTCCCCGTGACGCCTTTGATGGAACTGACCGGGATTTGATAGGCGTGTTTTCCGAAGACCTTCTTGATGCACGCCGTTTCCACCTTGTCGAGAAGCGGATCGCTGGGACCGTGGGCGCACACATAGTCGATCTTTTCAGCCCGGCATCCCGCGTTGGCCAGGGCCAGAGACATGGAATCGGCCAGCCCCGAAGCCGGAGGGCTCCCCGTCGGATCGACCCGCGTTCCATAGCCCGCGATTTCCGCCATGGGAATGGCCCCGCGCGCCAGCGCATGTTCCAGGTTCTCGAGGATCAGAATCCCCGAACCCTCGGCAAGAATGCCGCCCTGGCGGTCCCGATCGAAAGGCCGGCTGAGTTTCTCCGGGTTCTTGCTGTCTGTCGGAACCAGGCCCGTGGCGCCGAAACAGGCCACAGTCAGCGGATTGATCGGGGCATCCGCTCCGCCCGTAATGGCAATTTCGGCCCTGCCGTCGCGGATGCAATCGACCGCGAGCGAAACCGCGTCCAGGCCGGCCGGGCAGGCGGTCGAAACGGTTGTGGCCCTTGTACTGATGCCGAGGCTTTCAGAGATCGCGCTGGCGATGGCATGCGGCTGGCACGCGCTGACGATATAGGGGCTGACTTTCGAGGGGCCGTGCGCGGTCATCGTTTCCTTGCCCCGTTCGATGACTTCGATGGCGCTGGTGCTGACCCCAATAATTACGGGGATGGGGGAGCAGGCCTGCAGCATCGCCTGGTCGAGCCCGGCATGCTTGATGGCGAAATGCGTGGCGGCCAGCGCGAGTTGCGTGTGGCGGCCCAGCCGGTTGGTCTTGATCTGGCCCCCGATAAGCTTCCGGATGTCGAAGTCCTTGACCTCGCCGGCAACACGCACGGGGAAATCGGACGCGTCAAAAAGAGTGATGGGGCCGACGCCGCTGCGACACTTGAGGAGAGATTGCCAAAAAGAGTCGAGCCCTGTGCCGTTAGGCGCGAGCACGCCGAGCCCTGTTACAACGACTCTGTGTTGTCTGGTCCGCCTGGCCATTCGTTGGACGAGATGTGCTCCGCTCACATCACGCTTTCATCCATTACTCTGACTGGCTCTACCGCACTCTTCCCCTTGTTGATAAGTGACTGTTGATAACTCAGTTCAAATTTCAAAAAGAACGTACAAATGTGTGCGGAAAAGAACATTTAAGGCCGTACAATTTTGTACAGAGAAAAACAGAAATGCAGAAGTTATGCAATATGAAAATGTTCCGAATGTTGCCTGGCTTTGCCGGATGTCAACAAGCACCTGTTGATAAGTCTGTTGAGAACAGCGTTTGCCTGTTGATTACTTCCCGCCGATCCGTTTTGTCATCGGCGTGCTGACATGCGTCAGTTTCACGCGGACGTGCGGGGAGAACAAAAGTGTACAAAAACGCCTTTTTACTGCGATTTGTCCGGTTTGCACGTCTACCTGTTGAGTGGGTAGGGGTATCCCCCCCACAACAGGTCCGGATCGACAGTTGGCACGAGTGTTGCTATGTATCTCCACGCCCAAGCAATTCGGTTGCGTATCGTTTCGCCGACTTGGCGCTCGAAGGAGCTCTACGAGATGCAAGCGAAGATGCCTTGTCGAAATGCGCCTGAAACTCTCGGATGGATTGCGTTGCTTCTGATTCCCGCGCTGACGGTTCAGTCCATGGCGGAAGGATTCAAGAATCCTCCGGAGGGCGCGGCGGCCTTGGGGCGCGCGGGGGGGCGGATTGCCATTGCCGATGACGCCGCGGCGGTTTCTCACAACCCGGCGAATCTCGTCGATCTGGAAGGCACGGAAGTCCAGGCCGCGGTCACGATTGTTCACGCCGAGACGGAATACGATTCGCCGATGGGCGGTTCGACGGAAACCGAGTCGCCCTGGAAGTTTCTGCCGAATTTGTATGCGGTGCAGGCGGTTGAGGACGGCCGGTTCGCGTACGGCATCGGGCTCACGACGCCTTTCGGGCAATCGACGGAATGGGACAAGGACGGGCTTTTCAGGTATTCCGCGCCGTACTTCGCGGAACTCCGCATGGTGGAGGCGAATCCGGTGGTTGCGGCGCGGATCGGCGAGCGGTTGTCCGTGGCGGCCGGCGTGAATTTCTACTGGTCCGACCTCGAGCTCCGGCAGTACTACCCCTGGTCCATGGCGGTCGGAAATCCGGCGGCGCCGGATGGCCTGGCCAAGTTCACGGGCGATGGGCAGGCCTGGGGCGCCAACGCGGCGGTGACCTGGCAGGTGGCCGAGCGGCACCGGCTTGCGGCGACGTATCGGTCCTCGTTTGATGTGGATTACGAGGGCGATTTCAAGGTCAGCAACATCCCGGGTCCCCTGGCCAGTCCGAGCAGCGATTTCGACACGACCATCAAGTTCCCTTCCATCGCCGGGTTCGGGTACGGGTTCCAGGCCACCGACAAGCTGAAGATTGCCGTCGATGCCGAATGGATCGAATTCTCCCGGTACGATTCCCTCGCGCTCGACATCGGCGAGAACAGCGCGCTGTTGCCGGCGGCCGAGATTCCCGAGGATTGGGACGACGTGTGGACGTACGGCGCCGGTGTGGACTGGCAGTTTTCCGAAGGCATGACGTTCCGTGCCGGCTACATGTTCATCGAGAGTCCGATTCCGGACAAAACGATGTCGCCGACGCTTCCGGATGCGGATCGCCATGTGTTCAGCGTCGGGTTGGGCCGCAAGTCCGGCGGCCATTCTCTGGATATTGCCTACGCGTACAGTCTCTTTGACGATCGGAAAATCGACGACAACCAGGATGCCGCCTATAACGGTGATTACGACATTTCATCTCACCTGATGGGCGTTTCCTACGGGTATACGTTCTAGACGAGGAGAACCATCATGGCCGACCATCTGAGGCAGCAAACGGTGCTCGTGATCGACGACGAGCGTGGTCCTCGGGAGAGCCTTCGAATTCTCCTGAAGAACAGCTTCAACGTCCTTTGCGCCGATTCCGTGGACTGGGGCGTTCAGCTGCTCAAGGAGAGCCAGCCGGATGCGGTGGTGATGGATATCCGCATGCCGATCAAAACGGGGATCGAGGGGCTCCGCGAGATCCGGGAAATCGATCCGACCGTCGCCGTGATCATGCTCACCGGGTTCGGCACGCTCGAGACCGCCCAGGAAGCGATCCGCCTCGGCGCGGATGACTATCTGAAGAAGCCGTTCGACGCGAAGGAGATGGAAGACGTCATTTCGCGCAACGTGCACAAGACGCAGATCGAGCGCCGGCGCTGGCGCGCGGAGAAGGAGCTCCTGATGCTGAATCAGCAGCTCCAGGACGAGCTGGGGGAGAAGGAGCGCCTGGCGGCTCTTGGCCAGAAATCCGCCGAGCTCGTCCATGATCTGCGGAATCCGCTGACGGCCGTGCTGGGTTGTTCCGAGCTGCTCGCCGAACAACTCCGCCGCGACAAGGAAAAGCTGGGGGAGAGCTGGTCGTCGGCCAACGAGTACCTGGAAATGATCGAGAAGAGCGTCATCCGCTGCAAGGAACTGGCCGATATGTGGCTTGCCCTGAGCCGCCGCGATCCCCAGAGGCTCAAGCCGGTTCTGATCTGCGAACTGCTCGGCGATGTCGTGAAGAGCGCGAAGCAGGTGGCGTCCGGCCGTGGCGTACGCATCGATTGCCAGATCGGCGGCACCGGGTGCGAAGTCGCCGCGGACACGGTTCAGATCACGCGCGCGCTCCAGAATGTGATTTCGAACGCGGTCGACGCCGTGACCGGCGTTGCCAACGGCCGGATCCACGTGGTGTGCGGACAGGCGGGTTGCGAGGCGGAGATCCGGGTCGAGGATAACGGCTGCGGCATGGATGAGGAACAGTTGAAGAAGGTGTTCGAGCCGTTCTTCACGACCAAGCAGGTGAACGGAACCGGGCTGGGCCTGTTCATCACAAAGAAGGTCGTCGAGGATCATCGCGGTTCGATCGCCCTCCACAGCAAGGTCAACGAAGGCACAAACGTTCGCATTCGACTGCCGTTGCTGAATCGTCCCGACATGGCCCTGGCGGGCTGATTCATCCACCCTTCGCGGAAGTCTCTCCCGATGGCGGCGGGGGGGGCTCCCGATTGCCCGGGGAATATTTTCTGGACCGTTCCTCGCGATTGCGGCACCCTGCGATTCATGCACTCCTCCAATGTCGCGCAGGCGGTTTTCGAGTGGATCCGTGTTCTTGGCGAAGAGTTCGTTTTGACGGACGCCGCATCCCTCGCGAAATATGCCGCCAACGCCGGAGGCGTGAAGCGAATGCTTTCCGCCGTGCTCCGGCCCGGTTCGACGGACGATGTCGTGAATGTGGTCGCGGTCGCGAACCGCCACAAGGTTCCTCTGCACCCGGTCAGCCTGGGCCGGAACTGGGGCCTCGGGTCGTGTGTCCCCGTGCGGGACGGCGCCGTCGTGGTGGAACTCGGGCGCATGAACGCGATCCGCGAGGTCAACCTCAAACACCACTATGCCGTGGTTGAGCCCGGCGTCACGCAGCGGCAGCTGTACGACTACATCCGCGAGAGGAACCTGCCGCTCGTCATGAACGTGACCGGCGCCGCGGGCGCAACGAGCCTGATCGGCAACGCGATGGAGCGCGGGGTGGGCTACTTTGCATCGCGCGCCGAGGCCCTGACCGGCCTGGAGGTTGTGCTGGGTAACGGGACGCTTCTGAAGACGGGGTTCGGTCATTTCGAGAACGCGCAGGCGAAGTACATCTACAAGTTCGGCATCGGCCCGTTTCTCGACGGGCTGTTTTCGCAGGGGAATTTCGGGATTGTAACCTCCGCCGCGGTGGACCTGATGCCCAAACGCGACGCGCACATGGCCGTGATTGCGAAAATCCGGGACCCGGAAAAACTGGGCGCGTTCGTGGAGGCGATTGCCGACCTGCGGCGGCGTGACGTGATCCAGACCGTCATGCACATCGGCAACCACCATCGCACGCAGATCGCAATGGCCCCGCTGGTGTACCTGAGCCTGAAGAAGCAGGGCGGGATCGACGAGGCGGACTTGAAGGTGGAGGCGGGGAAGCTGCTGGCGAAGGAGGGCTTCGGCGCCTGGAGCGCGGTCGGCGGCATCATGGGCACGCGCGGCCATCTCGCCGCGACACGCCGCGAGATCCGCAAGTCCCTGCGCGGGCTGGCGAAGACGATGTTCATGACGGATGCGCTTGTGAACGCAGCCAAGTCTGTCGCGTCCAAACTCAGCTTTATTCCGTGGGTCAGGCGGAAGCAGGCGTTGCTGCTGGCTGTCGAGCCGCTGTATGGCCTGGCGAAAG
>CALMZY010000340.1 GCA_937870865.1 uncultured Lentisphaerota bacterium
GCGAACGTGTACACGCCGGTGCCCGGCGCGAAATTCTGGAAGACCTCGATCCCGCCGTCGTCCTCATTCCACCCCTCGAGAACCGCGCCCAGACTGGGACCGGAACGATTCGCCCAGCCGGCGAGGCTCACCCGGGGATCGTTGGTTGAAGGCTGAAGAGTTCCTCGATTCCAGCCCGAACCCGCCCATCCCCCGGACGCCGTGTTGGTGTGGGAAAGACCGCCGTTGAGGAACGGGGCGCCCGCGTAGGAGCCCTCGTAGAAATCCGCATCGTCCATCATCAGAGCGGAAGGCCCCGCTTCAGCGGGAACCACCCATTCGACGACGATCGTGACGGTGGCGTGCGCCGCCGACGGCACGGCGGTCCGCGTCATGCAGACCTGATGCCAGGCGTCATCGCCCGGCACGGAGACATTCTCGGTCATGGTGGTCAGGCTGATCCAACTCGCATCCCACCATCGCACCTGGAGCTTGATCGCCTGATCCCGCACCACGCGCTGCTTGCGGATCCACGACGAAAACGTGTAATCCTGTCCCGCCACGACATCGACGGCAACAAACTGGAGGACGCTGGCCTGGTTGGTCACCCCCGCGTCGCCGCTCCACGTGGCAAACGCGACACCACGCCCTCCCGAATGCGCGGCCCAGTCCTCGCGGCTGGCGCTTCCCGCCGAAGTCCACGCGGACCCCGTCCAACCGTTCGTGTCCGGCGGCGACTCGAACGAGCCGTCCGTCAACAACCCTGCCCAGCACGCGCCGGTCATCATGAACACTAGAACCACGAATACGAACAACGACTTCTGCATGACTCCCTCCGTATGACGTTGAGGCCTGTTTTACCCCTGCAAACTGGGAACATTCCCAGCCGGGAACGGTCCCACGACTGGCGTCGTGTTTTACTCCCCGTCTACATGGAGTGCAAGATATTTTTTGCTCAAAGAGAGAAATGTCGAGGGACGAACAGGTGCAATATCCGGCAAGTGTCCAGCTTCGAATGCTCGACGCCAAGACAGGCAAACAGGGAGCGCAGCATTCCTCTCCCCCACTTCGGCGTTCGGCGTTGGGAGTTCGGCGTTCGACGTTCCCGCCGTTACCTCAGACCCGTTTCGAGAGGCTCCCCGGCGTTGCGCGGAGCGACAAGGAATCCCGTCGTGATGGAAGGCGGCTCGCGCAAGAAGCGGATCAGAGCTTCGTGACGCTCAGAGACTCTTCGGTGAGCGCGGCGGTCGCTTTTTCGATGGCGTTCAGGAACCGCCCGCCCAGCTCGCCGTCGATGATCCGGTGATCGAACGAAAAGCTCAGGTACAGCTGGTCGCGGATATCGATTTTCCCATCCACCACGACGGGGGCCTTGAACACCGAGCCCATGCCGAGGATCGCCACCTGCGGCTGGTTGATGATCGGCGTGCCGAGCAGGCTCCCGAACGACCCGAAGTTGGAGATCGTGAACGTGCCGCTTTCCACATCCGACCGCGAGAGCGATTTGCTCCGAGCCAGTCCGATCAGGCGGTTCAGGTCCTGCGCAACTTCCGGGAAACTCTTCCGGTCGGCCTGCTGAACCACCGGCACCACGAGGCTCTCGTCGGACAAGGCCACCGCGCAGCCGATGTTGATGTCCTTGCGCAGAATGATGTTCGTGCCGTAGATGGACGCGTTGATCTTCGGAAAGTCCTTCAGCACGCGCGACGTGACGAAGAGCACCACGGCCGTGTACGTCATCTTCGCGCCGAACGTTCTCGCGAAATCCTCCTTCACGCGGTTCCGAAGTTCGACGACATGCGTCACGTCCACCGCGTGCACCATCGTCACGTGCGCGCTGGTGTGGATGGACTGCACCATGTGGTCGGCGATCGTGCGCCGGAGCGAAGACATCGGGACCAGGTTGCCGAGCGACTGCAGGTCGTCCGGCGAGACGTCCGGCTTGCCCACCTGCGCGGCCACGGAGAGAGGACCGATCGGGCGCCGCGCGAGATGCTGGAGAAGGTCCGTCTTGGTCACGCGGCCATGGCGGCCCGTCCCGTCGATGGACTCCAGTTCCTGGAGCGAAACATTGTTCAGCATCGCCATCCGGAGGACGTACGGCGAGAACCGGTCGCGATCGATTTCCGGCAGCGAGGCGTCGCGGCTGACATTCGACCCGCCCACGTTGCGCGAAACCAGCAGAGGCTCGTTCTCCCGGCCCTTGGCATGCGGCGTGTTGGCCGCAGGCTTCTCGATTCTCGGCGCGGCTTCTCCCTCGGCCTCGATCACACCGATCACCTCGCCGGCGGCGGCGATGTCGCCCGCGTTCTTCAGGCATGCCGAGAGCTTGCCGGCGGCAGGACTTTCGACCTCGACGGTCGTCTTGTCCGTCTCGACCTCGAGAAGGACTTCGTCCTCCTGGACGCTCTCGCCGACCTTCTTCGTCCAGCGGACGATCGTCCCCTCGGCCACGCTCTGCCCCATCTGGGGCATGATGATCTGGACTTGTTTCATGACTGGCTCGCTCTCATGTAAAACCGGGGTGATGGAGTGCTGGAGTATTGGAGTGTTGGGAAAGACGACGGCATCCTGCCCCCATTCATCACTCCATCACTCCATTACTCCACCCTCCATGGCTTCAATATTCAATCAACTCCACCAACGCCCCCGCAATCGTCTCGGTGTTCGGCCTGTACGCGTTCTCCAGCTCCGGCGCGAACGGGATCGGGATATCCGGCGCGGTCACGCGACGGACCGGCGCATCGAGAAGATGGAACGCCTTCTCGGCGACCACGGCAGCCAGTTCGGCGCCGAAACCGTTTGTCCGCCAGCTTTCGTGAACGACCATCACCCGGTTCGTTGCCGCAACCGCCGCGACGACGGTGTCCACGTCGTACGGCTTCAGCGTGCGCATGTCCACGACCATGACCTCGTAGCCTTCGTCCGAGGCCAGCTTCTCCGCCGCCTTGAGCGACTCGTGCACCATCGCGCCGTACGTCAGCACAACGGCATCCTTCCCGGTCCGGCACACGCGCGCCACCCCCAGCGGGATGGGCTCAAACCGGTCCGGCATCATTTCCTTCACGTGCCGGTACAGATACTTGTTCTCCAGGTAGATGACCGGGTTCGGGTCCATCACCGAGGAATAGATCAGCCCGCGGGCATCCGACGGGAACGCCGGATACACAACCTTGATGCCCGGCATGAGGCAGAACAGCGCCTCGAGTTCCTCCGAGTGGAACG
>CALMZY010000341.1 GCA_937870865.1 uncultured Lentisphaerota bacterium
CAGTTCGACATGAGGGATGATGTACGGATAGCTGAAAAGGTCCTGGAACGCCACGAGTTCGGCGCCGAGAACGGCATCACCCAATCCCTGCTCGTCATCCCCCAGACTGGGCGAAACCTGCTTGAAGGGAACTTCGGCCTGAACGGCAAGGATATCCGTCAACCCATACCGGACATACGGGGACGCCGTGTAGTTGTCGCTGCCGTTGCCCATGGGCGCGTAATCATCCGGCACTTCCACATACTGGCCAACCACGCCAACCTCCGCCTTGTGCAAAGCGGGCATCCTGTTTTCCTTGACGAAGGATGCGCGCTGCGGTTCGGCGAAAGTCGTGCCTGCAAGGAACAGCGAGACGGCAACCAGTACGAGGCATTTCCGGATCATGTCAGACCTCCACGTCATGGGTTGATTTAAGGTTGTTACCCTGATGCGGGAAAACATTACTCACCGCGCGGCGCGAACGCTATAAAAAAATACTCCCATTTCGAACCACGACAACATAAGTTGTCACGCGATCCACGCGAACCTGGAGAATGGAATGACTTCGTTTGATTTTGCGCTGAAGACGCTGACGACGGAAAAAGGCGGGACGTTTCACTATTACAGTTTCGAGGAGCTTGAGAAGGCGGGCTTCGGGTCCCTTTCGCGTCTGCCCTACTCCGTCAAAATCCTCCTCGAATCCATCGTCCGGAACCAGGGCCATCCGGCGTTCAGAGAGGAACACGTCCGCTCGCTGGCAAAATGGTCGCCGGCGGCCGCGAAGACCGATTACCCTTTCATGCCGACGCGAATCCTGCTCCAGGATTTTACGGGCGTCCCCTGCGTCGCCGATCTGGCCGCACTCCGCAGCGCGATGGTTCGCGCGGGAAAGGATCCGGGGAAAGTTGAGCCGCAGATCCCCGTTGACCTCGTAATCGACCATTCCGTCCAGCTGGACGAAGCGGGCACGCCGAACGCGCTGGAGGCGAATCTCACCCGGGAGTTCGAGCGCAATCAGGAACGCTATACGTTCCTCCGCTGGGGACAGGGCGCGTTCAAGAAACTGCGGATCGTTCCGCCCGGTCTCGGCATTTGCCACCAGGTCAACCTGGAGCATCTTGCAAAAGGCGTGATGACGCGAAAGGATGCGGACGGAAGGACGTTCGCGTTCCCGGACACACTCGTCGGCACGGATTCGCACACGACCATGATCAACGGCCTCGGCGTTCTCGGCTGGGGCGTCGGCGGCATCGAGGCAGAGGCCGCGATGCTCGGCCAGCCGATCCCGGTCCTCACGCCCGTGGTCATCGGCGTCCGGCTGACCGGGCAGATGAAGCCGGGCGTGACGGCAACGGATCTTGCGCTGACCGTGACGCAGATGCTCCGGAAGAAAGGCGTCGTCGAACAGTTCGTGGAGTTTTTCGGGCCGGGACTGGACCACCTCACCCTCGCCGACCGCGCGACCGTCGCGAACATGGCGCCTGAGTACGGCGCGACAACGGGCCTGTTCCCGATCGACGGAGAGACCCTTCGTTACATGCGCGAGACGGGCCGGACAGAGCAGGAAGTGGAACTCGTTGAGAAGTACTGCCGCGCGCAGGGAATCTTCAGGACAAAGGAAACCGCGGAGCCGACGTACAACGAGGTGCTGTCGCTGGACCTCGCCTCTGTCGAACCCAGTGTGTCCGGGCCGAAGCGGCCGCACGACCGCATGCACGTGAAGGACCTGAAGAAGAATTTCCGGGCCTCGCTCGCCACGCCCGTCAAGGATCGCGGCTACGGGCTCGCCGACGGCGACCTCGCAAGATCGGTTTCCGTGGCCGGCAACGGGACCTTGTCGCATGGCTCGGTCGTCATCGCGTCGATCACAAGCTGCACGAACACATCGAATCCGCACGTGCTTCTGGCGGCCGGACTGGTCGCTCAGAAAGCGGTGGCCCTGGGGTTGACCGTGGCGCGGACCGTGAAGACGAGCCTCGCTCCGGGCTCGCGCGTGGTCACGGCGTACCTCAAGCGTTCCGGGGTCCTAGAGCCGCTCTCGAAGCTCGGGTTCGGCGTTGCGGCGTACGGCTGCGCGACGTGCATCGGCAACAGCGGACCGATCGATCCCGCGGTCGCCGCCGCGATCAAGGACGGAAAACTCGTCGCCGCGGCGGTGTTGAGCGGAAACCGGAATTTCGAAGGGCGGGTTCACCCGCAGACCAAAGCCAACTTCCTCTGCTCTCCGCCGCTGGTTGTCGCGTACGCGCTGGCGGGGACGGTGGATATCGACCTGGAAAATGAGCCGCTCGGAAAGGACCGGAACGGCAAGCCCGTCTTCCTGAAAGACCTGTGGCCCTCCGAGGAGGAGATCGCGGCGCTCGCGAAAAGCGCCGCCGCGCCCGACGTTTACCGATCGCTGTACAACAACATCGCGGATTCGAATCCCGCGTGGAACGCGATTCGCGGCGGCGGCAAGCCGGTCTATGACTGGGAGGCCGGCTCCACGTACATCCGCGAACCGCCCTTCGTCGCGAGCGTCGGGACGAAGCCGGCGGCCGTCGCGGATATTTCGTCCGCGCGCATCCTCGCGGTGTTCGGCGATTTCATCACGACCGACCACATCTCGCCCGCCGGCTCGATTCCGAAGGACAGTCCCGCGGGGAAGTACCTGGTCGAACACGGCGTCCAGCCGAAGGACTTCAACTCGTACGGCGCGCGCCGCGGCAATCATGAAGTCATGATGCGCGGCACGTTCGCCAACATCCGTATCCGAAACAAGATGGTGGACAAGGAAGGCGGCTGGACCCTTCAGCTTCCGGGCGGACAGGTCACAAGCATCTACGACGCCGCGATGAACTACGCCGCGGCGAAAACGCCGCTGGTGGTCGTCGCCGGGAAGATGTACGGCGCAGGCTCATCCCGGGATTGGGCAGCCAAGGGCGCTTACCTGCTCGGGGTCAAGGCGGTCATCGCCGAGAGTTTTGAGCGCATTCATCGAAGCAATCTTGTGGAAATGGGCATCCTGCCGCTCGAGTTCACGAACGGCCAGAACGCCGAGAAGCTCGGGCTGACGGGAAGCGAGTCCATTTCCATTTCCGGCATCACAAAGCTGACGCCCGGTAAGATGCTGGAAGTGACCGCGACGGCAGCGGACGGCAAAGCCATGAAGTTCACGGTGAAGTGCCGCGTGGACTCGGCCATCGAGGTGGAGTACCACGCGCACGGCGGAATTCTTCCATACGTGGAGCGGCAGGCCATGCACTGAATGTATGATCGCGACGAGAAGTA
>CALMZY010000342.1 GCA_937870865.1 uncultured Lentisphaerota bacterium
GTAGATCCATGATTGGCGAATACAACTCCATGACGGCGTCGCTGGGATACGTGCTGCGCAGGCTCGTGCCGTAGCACCAACGCCCGCTGTGCGCATACCGCGGCACCACATTGGACCCCACGCCAGCATTATTCGGACATCCGCGGTACCAAGCGTCGCCATCATCGTATGGATCCTCACCGCCAGAGCGGTGATACCACAGATGAGGCAGGTCTGCCCGGTCGGCGTCGACGCCAATCTCTGACTGCCCTTCGATGGTCTCGACAACGGCATCCGGCTCGGGCCAGACTTCATAGGGCAATCCATAACCGCTGGCGTACACACCGTCGTCATTGCGGAGCGACTCCATGTTCGCGATCGCGGCGCGGTTGCTTGTGAGCGCCGCGTTGAAGTCTCCGAGTCGCGGAATTGAGCCAATGCGCTGGTATGCGAACGGAATCGTTTCCGTAGTGTTGTCCTTCTCAACCAGCTTGTTGACGCGCGGGTCACGTCCGGCAGCCGGACCGCCCAGTTCGTGCTCAACACCATCCGGCACCCAATCCGAATCTGTATCGTCACCAGTCGGCAATGGGCCGGTGCGGCCGCCAAACAGATAGATACAGGGGATCGTGCACGGCGGAGTTTCAGCAGCCGTGTAATCGCTCCAGCCTGTCGGATCGGGGGCCCCACGACCGTTCTGAGCCCACACCATGGAAGCAAAAGCTCTTGGGGTCGGACTCTGCGACTGTTCGCCAACCGGGTTCACCAAAACCCATCGAGGCAACCCTCCACCAGAGCAACCACAGTTATCGTCCAGCACCCACGTATCGTTGAAATAAGCGTTCCCATCCGTACCGCCGAAGAGAACGATCTTCTGGTGGCTACCGCCGACGCAGTAGTCCGGGATCGCGCGGTTGTAGTCGTAATCGCCGTAGTACATCATCATGGCACCGCCGCGAGGCTGGGGCCGTTCCGTGTTGCGGAACTCCGTAATCTCGGTCCACTCAGCGGCGTTCGTGTAGGTAACCGTTGTTACATTCGTGACGCCTTCGGTCACGTTGGTCGTCGTCTCCGTAAACGTGCTCTGCTCGTAGTACCACAAGTCACCGAGCGGCCTGTGGTTCTCGTCGAAGCCGCCGAATAACCAAGTCCGCTTGTTCTTATGGTCGTAGGTCATGCTATGACCCCATCGCGGCGCCGGGCTCTTAGCCGTCCTTATCTCTGTCCACGTCAGATTGTCCGGGTTAAAATTGCCCGTAAACGTAATCGTAGCCTCCCGGCTATCGCCGCGGACACGACGACCGTCAAGGCCGCCAAACATCACGACACGCTGCCGGTCATAATCATAGGCCATGGCTGTGGACTTCCTGCCCAGCTGGTCCGGCGTGTTGACGTACGTGATCGAATTCGGCGGACGCCAGTACGGCTTGATCTTGTACCCTGGTATATACGTCGCTCGAATAGACGAGAGGTCAGGCCTCACAACCGCGTACTCCGGAGTATCTGTGGCCTCAAAAACAAACCCTATCGTGGTGGAATCCCAATCAAGACTTATGACCTCCTGAACCACCCGTGTGACGTCAACAGTAACCGCATTGAAACCCGGCGGAATTGTAATAAATACCAGGCTGGTGGAATTGAAATACGTACTTGGGTTTGAAACACGTCTGCTGGGTTCCCTTGTGTCGAGTTTGGACTGATATTCAGGATCGGAATGATTGAGCGTGTAAGTAATCTCAGCCGTTACACGAGAGGTCACCACCACAGAGGGAGACCCTTCAATATTCAGAACAAGGAATGCCGACAGCAGCTGATCGCAATCAGTATTCAATGCGAATTTATCAAACTGAATTGCACTGTAACCAGTCGCATCATCAGCAGCAGGAAGACCGCCGCCCAAATCCATGCAACAAGGCGGGTTACCAATAAGGAATGTCTGAACAGTGCCGTCTCCTTGCGATGTGGCCTGCAGCCCTGCATCTATGTCCGCTGTGTTTATATATTCCGTGACGCCTTTAGCCGCACTTCCGGCAGTGGCATCCGTGATGGGGCGAGGATCATCGGTTGATTTATAGAACCAATACCCAAGGCCGTATGCGTGCTGGTTGTTCCATCCCGAAAACACATACGTCCAGTCGAAACTGCGGCTCAGACCCCCATCCGATCCCTCCGACCACGGACGGTCCTTCGGCAATCCGAACCCATCACCGAAGCAGTCGTAGTTGTTGCATGGACATGCATCCGCCTTCGTGTTCTTGTATCCGAAGATCGAAATCGCGCTAAACTCGCTGAGTCCTTCCGTATAGCCCGGGAAAAGGCCATCCATGGGAGCCTCGCTCTTGATCCACATGTTCGAGCGCACAATGAACTCCCACACGTCACGATGACGTGTAACGCCGTCGCGCCCGCCGAAGATCACGATCTGCCGATTGTCGAGCAGAATGGTCGCGTTATTGTCGGCTGAATCGTCCCGCGGCCTCTTCGTTTCGAACACCGGAATATACGTCATCGCCTGACCCCACCGAGGCGCGGGAACGGGCCAATTCGTATCGACATTCACTTTCTGCCAGCTCGGCAAGTCCTCTATTGCAGGCCAGGACAGCTCCCAGAGATCGTTCAAAGCCTGGTCGTAGTGGTTCGTCTGCACGGACAAAGCTCGCGGGTACTCGACCACATAATGATTCACGGTCTGCGTTTGAGCAATAACAGTCCACGTGCCGGCGTTGTCCAAGGCGATGTAGTGGACATCACCGGTGTTCACAAGCGTGGGCTGGCCCGCATCCCAGTTCGTGTAGCCGAACACCGCACCGTACATCCACGCCCATCCGTTCTCCGGATCCAAGCCTTCGGCGTTCTCTGCGCCCACGACCGCCAACGTCACCGCGCCCAGCAGCGGGGTAATCCTGTCCTGATCGCTTTGAGACGTGATCGATGCGAGGCGCCCCGCGATTGCCGAATTGCCCGGGTACGTTGCCTGCGAAGCAAGCAGAAGCGCTTCCGGGACGGTACAATTGGTACACTCAAGAACTTGATAATCACTCACACGTAGTTCAGATTCCACTTCACTCCAGCGATTGGTCACGTTGACGCCATCCATCAACCGATCACCGTCCGAATCCTGAAGGATCGGATGCGAACGGAACGCGCGGTCCTCCTCGCCATCTACGAGCCCGTCCCTGTCTGTGTCGGGGTTGTGCGGGTCGGTGCTCAGGCTGTCGATCGCATACGGAACAGCCGCCGGATCGAGGTGGAACCGAATCGCAAACTCGCGACCGTTCCACAGACCATCACCGTCGGGATCGCCGTCCGGCGACAGCGAACCGTGCCGCGTCGCCATGAAGCCTTCGTCAATCAGAACGGGGTCCATTGGATGCAGACCGAACATGACCTCCCACCCGTCCGGCATGCCATCGCCGTCACTGTCGGGGTTAAACGGATCCGACGAGTAGTCCCAGACTGTGCCGGATGTATTGTTGCCGTACAGGGAGTCGCGAACCAAGTACTCCTGCAGGTTGCTCAGTCCATCGCCATCCGGATCGTTATCGCCGTCATACGGGTTGAACGGATCGAGCCGGTCGTCATTCCGCAGATTGCCGAAGTCGTCAATCACTTCGAAACCGTCCGGCATGCCGTCGCCGTCGGTATCCCAATCGGTCGGACCGTCGGTGTATCCGTCGCCATCCAGATCGCCGCCTGCCCACATCGGGAAGAAACCGCCGTCCTGGACGCCGTCCATGTTCTTGTCCCAGACTTCACGCCCGTCAAGCAGGCCGTCGCGGTCGGTGTCGATGTCGAGCGGATCCGTGCCGAAGGTGATGACTTCGGCGCTATCGGGCAGGAAGTCGGCGTCTGTATCGGGCAGTTTCGGATTCGTGCCGGCGAAGAATTCAGAGACGTTCTGCAAGCCATCGCCGTCCGCATCTCCGAACGCGTCGGTCGGATCCATCGGGTCGAACCCGTGCGACATTTCCCAGCCGTCGGGCATATCGTCGTCGTCTGAATCGGCATCGGTCGGGTAGGTCCAGTCGTTCGTGTTCGCCGTCCAGTCGCGGCCAAGGAATTCTTCGTAGTTGATCAGCCCGTCATGGTCGGGATCCTCATCGGTCTTCCCGGCCTCAATCACGTCGAGCCCTGCAATCGTGCTCAATCCGCCAAGGAATTCGAAACCGTCCCACATCCCGTCCGCGTCCGTATCCACACGGTCCGGCAGACCGTCTGCGTACACCAAGGAGCCCTTGTTGTGGCCGGCGGACACCGAACGACCAAGCACATTGGTCGGAATGCCGAGGAACAGCGTGACCGCGCGCTCCCTCGTGGGCACTGCGGCGCAGGTATTGGAAATAGCGCTGCATTCGAAGCGGTCGCCCTCGATCGAGACCGCACGGTTTCCGCTTCCGAAGTTGCAGATGCCTTCCAGGTACCGGCCCACAAAGTAAGCGCGCACCACGGAGGTATCCTGCAGGGCGTTGGTTGCCAGCGAGGAGAAGGCCAGCAGGTTCGACACGCCGTC
>CALMZY010000343.1 GCA_937870865.1 uncultured Lentisphaerota bacterium
CGATCATGTCCATGCTGATCATGCTGCGGATGTCGCCGCGGTAGATTTTCCCGGTACTGCCGGGCGAGCTTGACGTGCTGTCGGCCACGTAATGTTCGGATCCATAGAGCCCCTCCTCCTCGGCATCGAATGCAATGAACAGGATCGTGGCCTTGAACGTGTACGCGCTCAGCACCCGCGCCACCTCCAGCATGCCGGCCACGCCGCTCGCGTTGTCGTCGGCGCCCGGACAGTTCGTCACCGTCGAGGATGTGGCATCCACGGAGTCGTAGTGCGCGCCGACAACGTAGTAACCGTCATTCGACGGATTCAGCCCCGCTTTCACGGCCACGACATTGTTGCAATTGGTGGTGCCGGGAAACCCGAACGGATCCAGGGTCGTGGACAATCCCATGTTCGTGAAACAGGAGTAGATGAAGTTCCTCGCGGCATCGTGCTGGTTCGCGGGAACCCGCGGATACGTCGAGGAGAAACCCCGGTTCTGACGGCTGTGGACGAAAAGGTTCGTGTGGAAGTATGTGTAGTCCGCGACCGTGATCTCTCCGACGATGTTCGACGGCGTCAGCGCGGACGCGGCGCCGACGGACAGGAGCCAGCCGGAAACCGCCATGATGCGCGTCATTCGCTTGTTTCGCATGCAAGGTAATAGTAGCTGGAACATCCGCAACTGTGAACAGGACTCGGGGATGGAAACAACCTGCACCCGGGGCGGAGTGGGCCCTGCCCGTCTTCGTCCCGCCGCCAAGCGGCGCGACTTCGCCGAGGCAAGCAGGACTCGACACCAGAGGCGGAGTGGGCCCTGCAGGACTCGAACCTGCGACCAGAGGATTATGAGTCCCCTGCTCTGACCAACTGAGCTAAGGGCCCACTCCGCCACGGTGCGTGACAAACCCGGACTTTACCCCGCAGGGCGGGACACGACCAGAGGATTATTTCGCCGTTGGAAGCAACGTGGACGCAGTTTCCAGGGATTGTAAAAAACAGCGGCGCGCCCGGGATTCGGGGCGCGCCGCAAAACAAACGTCCGCTGTCGGAAGTTACCGGGCGTCGATATCCGCCGCGTCAAACTTCACCGCGCCGCCGCGAGGACCTTCCTTCGCCGGATTGACAACGACCAGCACCCGCAGGGTGTCGTTGGGCGCCACGCCGGACACCTGCAGCCTGCTCCAGTCGGTTCCCGTCGCGATATCCGCCAGGCTGAACGTCTTGGAGGCCACGGTGGCCTGCGTGCCGTTGACGGTCGTCTCAAGCCGCAGCTCGACACTCTCGGCGTTCTTGCCGTCGGCCGGGTTGTCGGCATTGGCGTAAATGCTGAAGGTGTAGTTCTTGCCGGCCGTCACTTTCATGTCCTGATACAGACCCGAGTTGTCGCCCTTCTCGATCTGCCAGTGGTGGTAACCGATGATGCAGGACCCCTCCTTGACCGGCGTCCATCCGCTTTCCCGGTTCATCCAATCGCCCCACCTCGACCACGATTCGGCCTGGTCGCCGCTCGACCCTTCGACCTCGAACGAAGCATTCTCCATCTGGGCCTGGACCGACAAAGCTCCCATCATCAACACTGCCAACATGACCTTGCTCTTCACGGAACCGACTCCTTTCTTTTCTGTAAACGCGGACATCACATCGACCTGTTCAATCCTGTTTGCCTAAAATCACGGCGCTACCTGGGAAGACACCTCTTCAGCGGCCGGCGCGGCTTCGGGCGCGGGTTCCGCCTCCGGCTCCGGTTCGAGCGGAACGGTTTTCGAAAGCCTGATGTTCCGGAAGGCACCGCGGGCCAGATACCGGTCGTCGTGGCTGAGAACGGCCAGCCCGACATAGCATTCCCCGGCCAGCCAGTCGAACGTGTGTGTGCCCCCGCTGATCCAGCGGACGCCGTCGACCGACCACGCCGCGCGCACCTGGTCGCCGCTCTTGTTCAGCTGAAGGCGGACGGGGAATTCGCGGATCGGGAACTTGCGCTCCTGCATGTTCGCGCCCTTCATCGGCCTCCAGCCGACACTGACCTGGCTGTTGGGGAACACATGAATGAGAACGTGCGGCGCATCGGGCTCCAGCCCGCCGCGGATCATGATGCCGGCCTTGGCGTACATGAATGTCTCGTCCAGGCTTTCGATCGCCGCCTCAAAGTCAAAGTCGCCGGAGACCTTCTGCCACACAAAGCGGAATTCGTCGTGATTGTTCCACAGGTCACGGCCGCCGCCGTACACGTCCATGTCCGAAGCGGAAAAGACCTTCTGGCCGCCCGCGGGCCGGCTCGCGATATCGGTGCCTTGCCACTCACCAAGCGGATCGCTAAACGGCGCGTCCATGGGGAACGGCTCCCTCCCGACGTAGAGGGTCTTCGGGGTGTCGGTCACAAGCGCCTGCCGCAACTCCTCGTACACCGAGTACTCCATCGTGCCGAACGATTTGAAATACGCCTCGATCTCCTCGTAACTCGATTTCCGGAGGGAAACAGAAGGCAGGTTCTTTGCGTTGGTCACCATGAACCACGGATTCGGAACCATCCCCCCCGACTTCTTGACCAGCTTGTAGGACCACATCGTCGCCCACCAGCCCTTGGAGGCATAGAGATCGTAATACTGCCGCATCATCGTCTCACCGCCCAGGAAACGGAACACGACATTGAACTCCCCGACGAGCATCGGAACGCCCATTTGATTCCACACGCGCTCGTTATACGGAATGTCGCGGCTGAGCAGGTTCCGGTGTGGTTCGAACGACGGCGCAGACCCCAGAACGCCCGGGTAATAGTGTTCCGTGAACATCACATTCTGCCAGCCGCGATCGGCGGGATTGCCGTAGCAGCCCACGCCATGCGTGTGGCCGGGCAGAATGATGAGGTGGCGCGGATCGACGGAGCGCACGGCGTTGTAGATGTCCCCCACGAGGTTCACCAGGGCGGGCACGTGATTCTCGGTTTGCCCGTCGCCGAAGGGCTCGTTGATCAGGTCGTACGCCGCGATCGCGGGCCGGTCCTTGTAGTGTTCGGCAACCTGTTTCCACAGCCAGACGGTCTGCTTCTTGTAGTCCTCGCTGGTCCACAGCTTGTTCTGGCCGGACCAGCCGGTGATATGGTCCAGGCTCTGCCGGCCCGGCGCGGCGTGCAGGTCGAAAATGACGTAGAGCCCGTTCCGCTCGGCCATGTCGACGACGGCGTCGAGCCACTTGAAGGCGTCGGGTTTCAGCTCCATCGGACGCGCGTCATCCATCAAAAGCGAGTAGTGGAACGGCACGCGCACGACATTGAAGCCGAACGAGCGGATGATCGGGAAATCGCGCTCCGTGACCCAGTTCCCGCGGTACACTTCCATGAGCGCGTCTTTCCGCTCGCTGCCGAACCGCTCGGTGAGAATGGACTCCAGCTCGTGCTGGTCCTTGATGTCCGAGATGTCGAGCATCCACATTTCCGTGACGAACCAGTTGCCGATGTTGCAGCCCTTGAGAACAATCGGCCTTCCGCTTTCCGTCACGGTCTTCCCGTCCTTCACGGAAATAAAGGAAAGCTTCCGCGGCGCGGCGGACCTCAGCCCGACGCAGGACACCAGGAGGGAGCATGCCGCAGCCATGACCAGAATGGCCGCCGTTGCACGAAGCGCGTTGCGCTCGCTCCCGCGCCGCGTGACCACGCGCGCGAGCAAGCCCGAGATGAGTGGCGTCTTGTGTTTCATGCCGCTACTGCAACAAATTGCACCGCAGTCTGCACGCGAAATATTCGCGATACAAGCCAATAATGTGACCGGTCCCATCATCTGCGGTCAAACCGTTGTAATACAGCATGTTACATCATCGCTTTTCATGTTCGTCTATCTCGGAAGGACGCGCTTGCGCTCCGGTTGTTGGTCCAAATTCCCGCGCGCCCTTCTGAAAGACAACTTCACGCGACTCGCTCCTTCGGCGCAATCACCCACGCGGATTGGAACGGCGGAAGGCCTTCTCCGACGGCAAGCGGGCTGGAGGACGGGATGCCCGAAAAAAACGAAACGAAGGACTTCTTCGCCCGTGTCCCTGCCCTGTTTTTTCTTTGTTTGGCGTGTTAAACGGTGTATGCAATCAACACAACTCATGAAACCGCAGGAAACTACGTTTGCGACGGTTCCGATGCAGCTTGTGGGGCCTCTGAAGATCACCGGACCCGAAATGGACGGCGAGGTGATGGTTCCCCTCGCCACCTACGAGACCCCGCTGTGGGCCTCCGTCAACCGCGGGGCCAAAGTGTCCATGCTGGCCGGCGGCATCAAGGCCGTCGTGGTGGACGACCGGATGACGCGCTCGATCCTCCTGGAAGCGCCGGACGCGGAAGCCGCCGTCTGCACCGCCTCCGCCCTCGCCAACCGCCAGCCGGAGCTGGCGTCGGTCGTGGCTTCGTCCAGTCGCTTTGCGCAGCTGCTGGACATTCACACGCAGTGCGTGGCGAACCTGATGTATATCCGTTTCGAGATGCGGACCGGCGACGCGTCCGGCCACAACATGGTCACCAAGGCGGCCGACGCGCTGATCGACTGGATCCTGACCGAGTACTCCGACCTGAAGTACGTTTCCGTGTCCGGGAATTTCTGTTCCGACAAGAAGCCCACCGCGGTCAACGGCATCCTCGGCCGGGGCAAGAACGTGATCACGGAGATTCGCATCCCGCGCGACATCTGCTCCCGTGTCCTGAAAACGACCCCCGAGAAGATCGTGGACATCAACATCAAGAAGAACCTGATCGGCACCATGCTCGCCGGCGGCATCCGGAGCGCGAACGCGCACTACGCGAACATGCTGCTGGCGTTCTACCTCGCGACGGGCCAGGACGCGGCGAACATCGTCGAGGGCTCGCAGGGCTTCGTGCACGCGCAGGTGATGGGCGATGCGCTGTACTTCTCCGCCACCGTCCCGAACATCATCGTCGGCACGATCGGCAGCGGCAAGGACCTCGATTTCGTGCGCAGGAACCTGGCGCAAATGGACTGCGTCAAGGAGCGCGAGGCGGGGCAGAACGCGCGGCGCCTGGCGGTGATCTGCGCGGCGACGGTTCTCTGCGGCGAGCTGTCCCTGCTGGCCGCTCAGACGAATCGCGGCGAACTGATGCGGGCGCATGTGAAGATGGAGAGGAAAGGCTGAACAGAAGGCAACGAAGAGAACAAAGTTCTCCGCCCCCCCCTCTTCGTTCCCTTCGTTATCTTCTGTTGAGGATCGTATGCAGGACCCGACCAACGAACGGAAGCTGAAGCACCTTCGGACGATCGAGAGCGATCCGGAAACGGACCGGCGGAAGTTCTATTTCGACGACATCCGGCTCACGCATCGCGCCCTGCCGGAGCTGAACCTGGCCGAGATCGATCCGTCGATCGAGTTCATGGGAAAAAAACTGTCGTTCCCGCTCCTGATCTCTTCGATGACCGGCGGCGACCACGACCTCGTGCGCACGATCAACCGAAACCTCGCCACGGCGGCGGAGAAGACCGGCGTGGCGATGGGTGTCGGGTCCCAGCGCGTGATGTTCTCCCAGCCCGCGGCGCGGAGCAGCTTCGAGATCCGCAAGTACGCCCCCACCACGCTCCTGCTCGCGAATCTCGGGGCCGTCCAGCTCAACTACGGCTTCACGCTGGACATGTGCGAGGAGGCCGTGGCGGCGGCCGGCGCGGACGCGCTCATCCTGCACCTCAACCCCCTGCAGGAGGCGGTCCAGCCGAGCGGCAATACGAATTTCGCGAAGCTTTCCACGCGAATCATCCATATCGCTGAACGCCTGAACAAGCCGGTTGTCTTAAAAGAGGTGGGCGCGGGACTCTCCGAGGAGGATGTGCGGCTCGTCGCCGACGGAGGCATTCGCTACATCGACGGCGCGGGCGCGGGCGGCACGTCGTGGAGCCGGATCGAGCATTACAGCCTCGTGGAGGAGGAGCGCGAAGACCTCGGGCTGACCTTCCAGGACTGGGGCATTCCCACACCCCGGGCGCTGATGGCCCTGAAGAAGTACCGCGGCCGGCTTACGTTGATCGCGTCCGGAGGCATCCGCTCGGGACTGGACATGGCGAAGGCGATGATCCTCGGCGCGTCGCTCTGCGGAATCGCCGCGCCGTTTCTGAAGCCGGCGATCGAATCGCCCGACAAGGTCGTGAAGGTGATCAACACGCTGAAACGCGAGTTCGTGACGGCCCTGTTCCTGCTGGGCCAGGGAAGCGTGAAGGGGTTGATCGGCAACGAGGAACTACTGCTCAAATGAAGATCGGCATCGACCTCATCAGTTTCTACACGCCGCACTACTATCTCGACCTGAAGACGCTGGCCGGCGAGCGCGGCGTGGACCCCAACAAGTTTTACACGGGAATCGGCCAGGAACGAATGGGCCTGCCCCCTCCGGACGAGGACATTGTCACCATGGCGGCCAGCGCCGCCCTGCCCATCGTCGAGAAGACCGAGCGCAACGACATCGAGCTGCTGATCCTCGGAACCGAGAGCGCGATCGACCAATCGAAGGCGGCCTCGATGTTCGCGCACCGCCTGCTGGGGCTGCCGACCCGCTGCCGGGGCTTCGAGGTGAAGGAGGCCTGCTATGCCGCGACCGCCGGTCTCCAGATGGCCCTCGCCTGGGTCGCGAGAAATCCGACGAAGAAGGCGCTGGTGATCGGGTCCGACATCGCGCGCTATGACCTGCGCAGTCCCGGCGAGCCCACGCAGGGCGCGGGGGCCGTGGCGATGCTGGTCACCGCGAATCCGCGGGTGCTGGCCATCGACCCGGAAAGCGGCTACCACGGCGAGGACGTCATGGATTTCTGGCGGCCGAACTACCGCGAGGAGGCGCTCGTCGACGGCAAGTACTCGATGCTCGTATACATCTCCGCGCTGCTGGACTCGTGGAAACAATACGCGGGCCTGACCGGCCGCAAGCTGGCGGATTTCGCCGCGTTCTGCTACCACCTGCCGTTCACGAAAATGGCGGAGAAGGCCCACGTCAAACTGGTCAAGGACTCCGGCAGCCCGGCGCCGAAAGACGCCGAGCTCCAGAAACAGATCGGGAAATCCCTCCTCTACAACAGGATCACCGGGAACACGTACGCCGCGTCGCTCTACGAGGGCCTGAATTCGCTCCTCGACAACACGGAAGAGGACCTGGCCGACCGGCGGATCGCGCTGTTCAGCTACGGCTCCGGCTGCATGGGCGAGTTCTTCAGCGGCGTGCCGCAAAAGGGCTATCAACAGCACCTGTTCAGCGCCGCACACCGCAATTTACTGGACAACCGCAAGGAACTGACCTACCAACAATACGAAGATATCTTTCAACTGGCGTTTCCAACGGACGGCGGCGATCACACGTTCGCGCAATATCGAACAGGCCCCTTCCGGCTGGCGGGCGTCAAGGACCATAAGCGGTTGTACGAGAAGGTGAAATGAAGGCGATTGCTCCAGGCAAACTGATTCTGACGGGCGAACACGCGGTGGTGTACGACAAGCCCGCCATTGCCATGGCCATCGATCGCAGCGCCCAGTCCGTCATCCTCCCCTCGGACGCCGCGGACGAGTTTCTGTTCGAGCTCCAGGACCTCAGCCAGAGCGAGTCGTTCACGCTCCGCGCCCTCCGCGAACTGAAGAACCGTCTGGCCAAGAACTACCGGCTCTTTCTAGAAGGCAAGCTCGGCATCCGCGAAGTGCTCTACAAGCCGGTCGAGCTGTTCCAGTTCGCGTTCATCACGATCCTCGACGGCCTGCATCTGAAGGTCGCGAACGGCGTGAAGATCCAGCTGCACTCCAACATTCCCATCGGGTGCGGCATGGGCTCCTCGGCGGCGACGGTGCTGAGCGTCCTGCGCGGCGTCGGCCACTACTTCCGCGTGGAGTTCCGCCCGGAGTGGTATCAGGCGTACAGTCTCGAAGCGGAAAATCTTCAGCACGGCCACGCCAGCGGCGTGGACACCTACATCTCGCTCAACGGCGGCTGCGCCAGGTTCCAGAAGGGCGAGGCGCAGAAGCTGCCCCTGCCCCGCATGCCCATGCATCTCGTGCATACGGGCGTGCCCGAGACGACCACCGGCGAATGCGTCAGCCGCGTGCGGGAAAAATTCGGCGACAGCCACATCTGGGACGATTTCGAAGCGGTGGCCAACGCCATGGAGAAGGCCCTGGCGTCGAACCAGCTCGAGGACATCCAGAGCTGCATCCGCGAGAACAACCGCCTGCTGGCCGATATCGGCGTCGTCCCGGGCCGCGTGCGGGAATTCATTTCCGAGGTCGAAAACACGGGCGCCGCGGCGAAGATCTGCGGAGCCGGCGCTGTGGGCGGCGACAAGGGCGGCATCGTGATGGTCTGCTCCGAACAGGCCCCGAAACAGCTCTGCGACAAGTACGGTTACAACATCGTCTCCGTGAGGGGTGAACCCCTTGGCGCGCGCATCGTTTAAAGCCTCCGCGCCCGGCAGCCTGATGCTGCTCGGCGAACACGCCGTTCTCCATGGCCAGCCCGCGCTGGTTTGCGCCGTGAACCGCCGGATCCACGTCACGCTCGCTCCCCGAAATGACGGCGCGATCCGAATCACGTCGTCGCTCGGCCGCTACTCCGCCTCCATCGATCGCATCAAGCCGTCGAAGAGCTTCCGCTTCGTGGTCGCGGCCATACGACGTTTCGGGAGGAAGCTGACGACCGGCTTCGACCTGCGCATCGATTCCGAGTTCTCGCACACGATCGGGTTCGGTTCATCCGCGGCCGTGACGGTCGCGACGCTGGCGGTCCTGTCGAAATGGCTGAATGGTTCCGTCAGCCCGCGCAAGCTCCTGCTTGACGGCGTTGCCGTCATCCGCGAAACGCAGGGGCTCGGCTCCGGCGCCGATGTTGCCGCGAGCGTCCACGGCGGGATCGTGCTGTATAGCGCCAACCCCATCCAGGCGACGAAGCTGAATGCGTCGCATCCGCTGACGGTCATCTACTCCGGCAGCAAGATGCCCACGGTCGAGGTCGTCAGGCTCGTCGAGCGGGCGCGGAAAGCCTGTCCCGAGCTGTACGACGCCATATTCACAATGATGGGCCAAAGCTCTCGACAGGCCGCCGCGGCGATCCGCCGCAACAACTGGAAGGATGTCGGCGCGATCATGAATCTGAATCAGCTGCTGATGGCCGCGATCGGCGTCAGCAACGGGAAACTGGCCGCGATTGTTCGCCTGCTTCTTCGCGACCCGGCCGTCCTCGGCGCGAAAATCTCCGGCTCGGGCCTCGGCGACTGCGTGATCGGCCTGGGACGTTCCCGGCGCACGAAGTGGCCTTTCGAGGCGCTGCCGGTTATGATCTCTCCGCAAGGGGTGAAATGAATCTCACGAAAAAAGACGTGGTCCGCCGTGTCCTCGAGGGAAAGCGCTCCAACCCCCGCAAGGAAGGCTCCGCGTTCGCCCCGTCGAACATCGCTTTGTGCAAGTACTGGGGCAAGAGGAACGACGAACTCAACCTGCCCGTCACGCCCAGCCTGTCCCTCTCGCTCGGCAGGCTGGGATCCAGGGTGACCCTCAGCCTGCGCGACAAGGCCGATCTCGTCACGCTGAACGGCAGGCGGCTGTTGCCCGATTCATCGTTCGCGCGGCGCGTCTCCGAGTTTCTCGATTTGTTTCGGCCAGATCGAAAGACCTTCTTCAAGGTCGTCGCGGTGAACACGATTCCGACGGCGGCGGGCTTCGCCTCATCCGCGTCCGGATTTGCCGCCATGACTATGGCGCTGAACAACCTCTTCGGCTGGAGGCTGAACAGCCGGGATCTGTCCATTCTCTCCCGTCTCGGCAGCGGCAGCGCGTGCCGCTCGGTCCACAACGGGTTCGTCGAGTGGCGCGCGGGCAAGAGGGCCGACGGGATGGACAGCTTCGCCGTGCCGTTGAAGCCCAAATGGTCCGGCCTTCGGATGGGACTCGTGGTTATTTCGGACAAGGCGAAGAGCATCGGTTCACGCGAGGCCATGAAGCGAACGATCAAGACGTCCGCCATCTACCGCTCTTGGCCGGCCAAGGTCGCGAAGGACATGCGGCTCCTGAAGACGGCCATCCGCCGCCGCGATTTTCCAAGGCTTGGACAGACGGCCGAATCCAACGCGCTCGCGATGCACGCGACGATGTTCGACTCGAAACCCCCGGTCATCTACTGGCTCCCGGAATCGATCCTTGCGATGAGGAAAATCTGGCGGCTGCGCCAGACGGGACTTCACGTTTACTTCACGATGGACGCCGGGCCGAACCTGAAAGTGCTGTTCCTGAAGAAGGACACCGCCGCGGTGAAGAAGGCGTTCCCGAAGATCCAA
>CALMZY010000344.1 GCA_937870865.1 uncultured Lentisphaerota bacterium
CGGGTTACGACCTGTTCAACGAGCCCGATCCGTCCATCGGGACCAAGGCGCAGTCTTACTCGAACTATATCGTTCCCCTGCATGACCGGATTTACAAGTCGATCCGGTCGAACGACACGCGGCACTTGATCTTCATGGAAGACAACTGGCACGCGACGAACAACGCGGCATTTGCATTCAACCATCCGCGCTTGCAAGACAAAGGCTGGAGCAACGTTGTTTTCGAGTTGCACCATTACGAGCGCGTCTTGAACGGGACGTCCGGCAACGACTGGACTTTCGACGCGCAAAAAGGCGTGATGGACGAGAACGTCCGGCTGTATGCGACCTACATGAAGGAACGGCAAGTGCCTGTGTTCGCGGGAGAGTTCTGTCCGGGCGACCCGCGCAACATGGAGTATTTCGTGAGGCGATTCGACGCGTCCGGGATCAACTGGGCAAACTGGAATTGGCGGAACTGGGGCTGGACTTATACTAACGATCCCGCACGCGGTTGGGACGGCTGGGGCCTCGAATTCCGAACGGATGGCATCTGCCTTGGGACAAACTACGCCATCCAGCCCAATGTGAGGACGGATTCCGTCGAGACGTTGAGCGAAAAGCTCAGCGGATACAACTACCAGAGCTACACCGACCATTCGCAACTGCGCAAGGTCATTCAGAACCATGCCGCGAACACGAACGTTGCGCGGGAGCGGACGCAGTTCTACCTCAACACGTTCAATGGCGCATACGCCGACAATCTCGCCGCCGGCTGGAATTGGAAGAAGATCGCCGCCGTCGGTCCTCGGTCAGACGCGTTCCAAACCATCGGGTCACGTGCTCACGTTGTCCCCGGGTACGGCAGCCTTGTCATGCGGTACCGAACGCGCGAGGAACTCGATGCCCGATTTGAAATCAACGACTCAACGGGCTGCTGGTTCTCCTTCGAGCCGTGGACATTCAACGTCACCAACGTTGTGGCGACGAACGAATGCGAGTTGCGGCTCTGCGTCACGCGCGACGAAATCAGCAGTCCGAGCTATAACTACAATTGCCCCGGCATAATAGCCCGGCTTCTGTACGACCGTAGCACAAGCTCCACAAACGTCACTATCTACCTCTTTTCCAAGAACGGGGGTACTAATACGTATGGGCTTCCGCTGTACCAGAGCGCGGCCATTCCGTTTGTGGCCGGAGAGCCTTTGAGGCTGTTCGTGAATCAGACGAATGCCACCGTTGTCTACGCGACCGTGACGAACACCGTCACGCACACGAATCTGGCCTTAAGCACTTGGGCCGAAGGCGCGGTCTGCCTCGTCGAGGCGGAGAACAACGGCGGCGTGGATTTCGTCGAGTTGGATAACTTCAAGGCATGGCGGCTGGATGCGACATCTGATCAGGAATTCTCGGTAAACCTGACCGGCTCGCCGAACGGCATGACGATCCTGTCCGAGCCGGAACACATGACGATGCCGACGTACTGGGCGCCGTCCCGGAAATCGGAATCCTACATTACCAACGGGTCCGCACTTTTGTTCCCCGAGGAGAAAGGCAACGGCTCTTCGTGGTTGAGCCCCAGACGGGATTACCAAAACGATGTGCGGATCGACCTTTCAACCACGAGTGTTGTCGAGGTCCGCGCAGCGTGGAGCGATTTCACGTCGGGTTGGGGCAAGATGTGTCTGGTCTCGGAGCTGTTCCCCGGCACAATCTACAGCTATTACACAACCAACGCGCTGTATGTCCAGATTGAGCGGACCAACGCCAACGACATCATCATTACCGGCTATCGGCACATGGGTGTTGATGGTAATCGCCAGCCGCTGCAAAGCACCGTGGTCGCCTATCAGAACGGGCAGCTTATCTCTATGCAGGTGGATAACACGACGATGCAGGTGTTCTACGGGACCACTCAAGTCATTAACACCCCTCACGGGTTGACGAATGCGTATCAATTCTACGCGAACGGGGCTTATCCTCATCTGGAGATCCAGAACTATCCCAGCGTGACGAACGCCTCCGTCCTGGTTGACAGCGTGGTGTGTCGCAGACTTGCGACGTTCGAGGTGCCGTCGCCATGATGCGATCACGGGGTAAGAAAGCGTTGGTGTTCGTTGTCGCATCCGGCTTTCTTGCCTCGTTGTCTCCTGCCGATCTTACGATCCAGATGACGACCATCGGCAATCCGGGCAACGCTGACGACGCGCCGTATTGGGACAACCTTCACTACGGAGGCGTGGATTACGTCTACCAGATCAGCACGTTCGAAGTGACGGTCGCGCAGTACACGGAATTCTTGAACGCGACGGCGGCCAGCGATCCTTACGGGCTGTACAATCCGTATATGATGGGGGCCATGGAGGGTAGCATTATCGAACGTAGCGGCTCGGATGGAAGCTACACGTATGGCGCGGTTGCAGGTGCAGAGAACGAGCCCGTGCGCTACGTTTCGTTTTACGATGGACTTCGACTCTGCAACTGGATGGCGAACGGCCAAGGAAGTGCGAGCACGGAAACCGGTTCATATAACATCGCGGAAGGGATCTGGGTGACACGCGGAGCCAACGCGACATGGGTCTTGCCCAATCAAGACGAGTGGTACAAGGCAGCCTACTACGATCCGGTCAACGACGCGTATTACGACTATCCCAACGGATCAGATGCCGCACCGTCAGAGCCCACAGACGGAACCACGCCGAGGGAAATGAACTTCGGCAATACTCCGTTTTGGCAAGGGAATCAGTATTACACATCCATTGGGGAGACAACCGGGCAGAGTCCGTATGGCGTTTGTGACATGGGCGGGAACGTGCAGGAATGGACCGACTCGTTTTCTCCTGGAGGTGGTGCCGATCGCGTTACGCGGGGAGGTCTTTTCGTCAGTTCGGCAAGTGATCTTTCGTACAGTGGTACAGCTACGTACGACCCATCAGTTGAAGGTGCCGGCGAAGGCCTGCGCCTCGCCTATATCATTCCCGAACCAAGCACCCTGCTTCTGTGCCTCGCAGGGCTCGCATCGTTGTGGTTCTCTTGGCTGAAACGGTGCTGCCGCTAAACGGGTAATACCCAAGCCCCACGTGAATCCGCTTCGCGGCTGACGTGGGGATGTAGTTAGAATGTCGCTCCCGCCTTTGTCCTTTTCCTGACCGATTCGTCTTCTCGTTTTCTGCCTTCGGCACCGTTCTTTCCCCTTTCGTTTTCATTCGTTTCTCACGGCACCGCTCTGATCCGTCCGTTGCGTTTGCTCACACGCTAGACC
>CALMZY010000345.1 GCA_937870865.1 uncultured Lentisphaerota bacterium
CGCGCTCTCTGAAGCGCTTCTACTTCCCTGTCTTGAACTTGTACTTGTCCGCCTCGCCCATGAAGCAGAGTCCCATGGTCTTGCCCTTCACGCTTTCGTAGTCGATGCCCTCGAGGGCGAGCGCAAGTTTCTCCGCCGTGATCGGCATGCTCTTCATGCGCACGCCGAGCGCATCCTCGACCGCGTTCGCGACGATCGGCGCCGCCGGGATCATCGTGTGCTCTCCGACGCCGCGGGCCCCGAAGGGCCCGTCGGGCTGGGGCACCTCGATGATGATTGGCACGATCTCGTCCGGAATATCCATCGCGGTCGGGATCTTGTAGTCCGTGAAGTTCGCGTTCAGCAGCTTGCCGTCGAGGCCGTAACGAATGTCCTCGTAGAGCACGGTGGCGAGCCCCTGAACCATGCCGCCGGTGACCTGGCTCCTCACGAGGTCGGGGTTGATCGCCTTGCCGGCGTCGACGGCGAGCGTCGCTTTCAGCACGCGCATCTTGCCGGTCTTCCGGTCGATTTCCAGTGTCACCGCGGCCGCGCCGACGGTGTAGTGGACGTTCGGGTGGCCGCCCTGGCTCGTTTCCGGGTCGCCCGTGGCCGATGTGAATTCCGGCATGAACATGCCGCTGCCGAGGATCGGGCCGCCGAGGAAATTGCCGTGCGGCGTCTGGATGCCGCTGATGACGAAGTCCTTGAACGCGATCTTGAAGTCGGGCTTCGACTTGCACTTCACGCACTGGTCTTCCAGGTAGAGCGATTCCTTCGGGAAGCCGTGCACGCGGTGGACGGTCTCGATCATCTTCTCGCGCACATCGAGCGCGGCGGCCTTCACGGCGTTGCCGCAGCCCCACGTCACGTGCGAGCCGACGGTCTGCCATTCGTACGCGTTGCGGTCGGTGTCCGGCGGCTCGACGCGGATGCGCTCGGGCGGAACGGTCAGGATCTCGGCCGCGATCTGCGCCATCACGGTCAGGTAGCCCTGGCCGATCTCCATGCCCGACACGCTGATGTTCAGGCTGCCGTCTTCGTTGAACTTGATGAATGCGGCCGACGCGGCATTCGGCGGCATCGCGGGCGCCTTCCAGAAGCATGCAAAGCCCTTGCCGATGGCCTTGTCCGGATCCTTCGAGGTTTCCCTTTTGCCCCAGTCAATTTCTTTCGCGACGCGGTCAATGGCTTCGACCAGTCCGCTGGGGTTCATCTTCGCGCCGTACGCGAGCGTGTCGCCCTCAACGATCGCGTTCTTGCGGCGGAACGCGACGGGGTCCATCCCGATCTTCTTCGCGATCCGCGTCATATGCGACTCGAGGCCGAACATGAACTCCGAGTAGCCGAAGCCGCGGTACGGCCCGCCCGGCGGCAGGTTCGTGTAGACGCACACCGAGTCGATCTTCACGTTTGGTATGCGGTAGGGGCCTGTCGCCGAAAGCCCGACGGCGTTCACGACATTCGCGCCGTATTCCACGTACCCGCCCGCGTCCCAGTGCAGCGTGTGGTCGATCGCGGTGATCGTGCCGTCCTTCTTCACGCCCAGCTTGATCCGGGCGATGACGCCCTGCCGCTGGTACGTGTTGTAGAACTCCTGCGCGCGCGACCACCGCACCTTCACCGGGCTGCCCTTGACCATCATCGCGAGCGCGGCGCCGAGGATTTCCATCGAGACGCCCGCCTTGCCTCCGAACCCGCCGCCGACATACGGCGTGACGACGCGGATGTCCTGGTGCCGAAGCCCGAGCGGCGCGAGCGCGCCGGCGAACACGTGCCGCTGCGTGTACGGCGACTGCGATGCGGACCAGAGCGTCAGCCGTTCCGACAGGTCGTACAGCCCGACGATCGAGTGCGTCTCGATCGCGCAGTGCGCGTAGCGCGGCACCGTGTAGGTATCCTCAAGAATCACGTCCGCTTCGGCAAAGCCCTTTTCGACATCGCCCTTCCGCGTCTTCCGCCAGTGCGCGATGTTGGTTCCTCCCTGCGGGAAGAACCAGGGACAGCGCGTGTAGTTGCCGAGGTCGGGATGGAGAAGGACCGCGCCTTCCTTGAGCGCCTCCGCGAGGTCGAGAACGGGCTTCAGTTCCTTGTACACGACCTTGACGAGCTTCGCGGCCCGCTTCGCCGTCTTCTCGTCGCGCGCGATGACCGCCGCGACCTGCTCTCCGACGAATCGGACGCGGTCTGTCGGGAAGATGTACCGATCTTGCATGTAGAGGCCGAAGCGATGGGCGAATTCTTTGCCGGTTACCACGCGCACCACCCCGGGGACCTTCTCCGCCGCGGACGTGTCGATGCTCTTGATCAGCGCGTGGGCGTACGGGCTCTCGACGATCTCCGCGTGAAGAAGCTGGGGCCCGAAGTCGAGATCGTCGACGTACTGCGCGGCGCCTGTGACCTTGTCCAAGCCGTCGATGCGGCTGGCGGGCTGGCCGACGTATTTGAGTTCTGTCATGACCGCCTCCTTGCTACCGCCTTGATCGCTTTCACGATCGGCTCGTAGCCCGTGCACCGGCACAAGTTGCCGGCGATGGCCTCCTTGATTTCCTCTTCGTCCGGATTCGGGTTCTTCCCGAGAAGCTCAGTTGCGGCCAGCACCATGCCCGGCGCGCAGAAGCCGCACTGGAACGAGTTGTGCTTGAGAAACGATTTCTGAACAGGCGTCGGCCCGTTCTTGCCAAGTCCTTCGACGGTCGTGATCTCGTGTCCATCGGCCTCGATGGCGAGGATCAGGCAGCTGCGGACGGATTTGCCGTCGAGCAGGACCGTGCACACGCCACAGTCGCCGCGCTCGCATCCGATTTTCGGGCTCTTGATCCCGAGCTTGTCGCGCAGGACTTCGAGGAGGATGTCGGAGGGTTCGACTTCAAGTGAACGCGACTCGCCGTTGAGTTTCAGAGTAATGGTCTTCTTCATGTCTCTGCCTCCTGACCCTTGACGCTTGACGTTTGTATCTAGGTTCAAGCGTCCAGCGTCGAGCGTCAAATCAGCTCTTCCCTGTACTCCGGCCCTTCTCCCTCCAGCCTCTCCGCCGCCGCCTTCAGCCCTCGCTCCAGCATCACGCGCACCATGTGCATCCGGTACTCCTTCGACGAGCGGATGTCCGTGATGGGTGAGATGATCTTCGGGACAAGGCCGACGGCCTGCTTGATCAAATCGTTTGTCAGGGTCTTTCCGTTCAGCAGCATCTCGACTTCGAAGCCGCGGATGGGGGCGGGCGCGACGGAGCCGAACGAAACGCGGTACTCGTTTCCAGCGAGCGCCATGACTGTGACGCTCGCCTGCGCGAGGTCCTCGCCCTTGTAGCGGCGAAGCTTCACGAAGCACGCGGCGTGCTTCTTCTTCGGAAGCGGGATCGAAAGGCCGGTGGCCACCTCGCCTTTCTTCAACGCGGTCCTACGCGGGCCGAGGAACCACGAGGTCAGCGGGATCGAGCGCTTGCCCTTCGGGCCGGCGACCTGGATGGATGCGTCGTACACCTGCAGCACGGGGCCGCTGTCGCAGCACGGGACCGCCGAGCAGAGATTCCCGACCATCGTGGCGCGGTTGCGGATGCCGTTGGACGCGACCCAGCCCGTCATCTCGCGGATCACGGGGAACTTCTTGGCGACGGCGTCGGACTCGCGCAGATCGTTGAACGTCGCCAGCGCGCCGACTGCAAGGATGTTGTTCTTGAACGCGATCTTGTTGAGGCCGGCCAGCCCCTTGATGTCCACGAGCAGCCTGGGCTTCAGCGCGTTCTCGGAGATCAGGCTGATCAAGTCCGTGCCGCCCGCCAGCGCCATCGCGCCGGGCTTGGATAACAGCTTGATCGCTTCCGCCAAGCTGGCCGGTTTCGCGTAATTAAACTCGTGAGCAATGGCCATAGCGAATCCTCCGATCTTCACAACCACGAATTCACACGAATGAACGCGAAGCGAAGCTCGAAATCTTCCAAGGATTGGAAACAATCATGCGCTGTTTTCCAATCGTTGGAAGAACCGTCTTTCCCGTTTATGCCCCGTCATTCGTGTTGATTCGTGTCCATTCGTGGTTGGCTTACTTCGGCGGCAGGACCGCGACGATGCGGCATTGCGCCGATTCCATTTCGATCCCGCGGATCGGGTAGCACCCGATCCACACGCGCTGGTTGCTGACCTTGTCGATCTCGCCGCCGAGGTTCTCCGCGTGCACCAGCTTCTTCGGGAAGAGCTTGAGATGCATGACCTGGTAGTACTGCTTCGGCGGGAACATCTCGTCCCAGGCCTTGCCGTACGTGTCCTTCAGCTTCTGCTCCGCCTCGGCGAACCGCGCGGGGTGCCACGTCCGGATGATCGTGTTCATCGGGTGGTCCGCGCTGCCGCAGTCCACGCCGATCCACTTGATCTTCATCTTGAGGCACCACTCCGCGAAGCCCGGGCCGGGGCCGGGGTGGCAGACGAAGTAGCGGAGCTCGTCGGACTGCTTCTGGTCCCACGCGTACCGGTGATAGCCGGTGTTGATGATCAGGATGTCGCCCTTGCGGATGTCCGCGCGCTTCATGAGCAGTTCGGGGGAGTACAGGTCGTAGTCGCCGCAGTCCTTCGAGATGTCCACGACCACGCCCGGGCCGCACCATTCCTGGATCGGCACCTGGCCGATCGACCGCCCGCTGGCGAAGAAATGGATCTCGCCGTCCATGTGCGTGCCAACGTGGTTGCTCATCGTGATGATCTGTCCGTTCGCGCCCTGGCCCATGTGCGCGCCGGCGATGCGCTTGAAGTACTGGATGCCGAGCG
>CALMZY010000346.1 GCA_937870865.1 uncultured Lentisphaerota bacterium
GGCCGCGGCGGACGGGAGCTGCGGGACGCCGGATCTCGAGAACGAGGTCGACGGATGGGCCACGGGGATCGCCGTGACCGGGTCGCACAGCCGCGTGGACAATAACTACCTCACGACGCCGACGGACATCGACGCGACCGGCGCAAGCAACCTGATCGTGCGGAACTTCGGCAATTCGCTTTTCTTCGGGGGCACGAGCAACGATTTCGCGGGAACCATCATCACCACGGTGTACACGAACGCGCCGTGGGCCAACGTGGATCACTGACGCATGAAAGGCACGGCAAAGAAAAGAATGGCGGCCGCGGTCCTGGGACTGGCGGTTGCAGCGTGGGCTTTGCCTGGCCTGGCGATGGACGGGGTGTTCGAGATCACAGGCGCCGGCACCTTGACGAATCCGGGAAGCTACCGCCTGACCCGTGACATCAGCATCTTCGGGGGCTCCTGCCTGGTGATCGCGGCGGACGACGTGAGGCTGGACCTGAACGGCCACCAGGTGTACGGCGGCGTCGTGATTGGCGCGCACAGCGGGGCCATCGTCCAGGCGTCCGGCGTCGCCAATCTCACCGTCTTGAACGGGACGGTCAGTGGGGGTTGGGGGCCCGGCATCGCGGCCACCGGCACCGGCGCGCGGGTGATGTCCGTCCGCGTGCACAACTGCACGGGGAGCGCGATCGTGCTGGGCGATGACGCGGCCGTCACGGACTGCACGGCGTTCTCCAACACGCTGGGCTCGGTCACCGGCGCCGTGATCCGCGCCGGGGACAACAGCCGGGTCGAGAACTGCATGGTTCTGGACAACTCGGGCGGGAGCTACTCGGGGATCGACGTGGGCGATCGCGGCGCGGTCGAACGCTGCATGGTCGGCGGCAACGGGGTGAGCGGCAGCTTGCTGACGGGGGTTCGTGCCGGCGACGACGCCCGGGTGCGCCTGTGTTCCGTCGTGAGCAATGCCGGCCCTGTTGCGGCCGACTGCTACGGCATCGTGTGCGGGACGGGCGCGATCATCGAGCGGTGCCTGGTCGTGGACGAGCAAGGCGGGGGGGGCGGCATCCAGGCGGGACCCCAGTCGCAGATCAGCGAGTGCGTGGCGGAGAACCTGGGCGGCACCGCCTTCGAGCTCAACGATGCGGCGATGCGCAGATGCGTTGCGGTCAGCAACGGCGCGGGCGCCGTGTATGGATACAGCTGCTGGGCGCGGTCCAACACCGTCGTCGAGAGCTTCGTCGCGTGGGGCAACCTGCGGGGCATCTATCATCCGACCGACGACCAGGACGCGCAGATTCGCCGGTGCGTTGTGAAGCATATCGTCTACGATGGCGTGGAGCCGGGCAGCTGGTCCGATATGCGCGAATGCCTGGTGGACAACATCGGCGACAACGGCATCGACGCCTGGGGCCACGCGGCCCGGATCCGCGACTGCCATGTGCTGGATGCGGGGGACGTCGGCCTGTTCATGGGAGGGACGAACGGCGCGGTGGTCGGGAACAGCGTGGTCTGCACCGGCACGTGCTACTACTTCAACCTGCCCAACACGTACGGCGAAGTGACGAATGCGCCGCACAACGGATTCACGAAGGAAAACCCGTGGCTGAATTTCGAGTTCTAGGAACGCCACCGCATGACCGGAACAGGGCATAGGAGAGTGGCGGCCTTCGCGGCGGGCCTGGTCCTTCTGCTGGCCCCGGCGGCGTTCCCGCTGGACACCAACCGGGTCCGCTTTGTGCTGGGCGCGGGGGGGACGGCCAACGGCACGCTCTACTCGCGCGAGGACATGGTCAGCGTCGTCCCGGGCGGGCAGGGGACCCTTCCGTCCCTGCAGTTGCCCGGCGCGGGCCGGGTCGGGGTGGACGCGCTGATGATGGACGGCGCATATATCGTCTTCTCGCCGGACGTGACGTTCACGGCGACGAGCGGAGCGGTCTACGCCGACGAGGACCTGGTGCTCTGCAATCCCGCGAGCGGCACCTACTCGCTCTTCATCGACGGCTCCGGCCTGGGCATTCCGGAAGAGGCCGATCTGGACGCCGTGGCCTACGACGCGAGCATTCCCGGTTTCCTGTTCTCGCTCGACATCGACTGCACGGTCGCGGCGGTCGGCGCCGTGACGGACAGCGACGTGCTGCTGTGGCGGCCCGGGATCGGGGTGTTTCTGCAGTGGGAAGGCTGGGGCGATATGGGGATTCCTGACAACGCCGATCTCGATGCGCTGTACAAGGATGGCCTTGCGTTGATGTACTCGATCGACTGCACGGCGGTCGTCAACACCTTCACCGGCCGCGACGAGGACGTCTTTATCTTCGCCACGTGGATCCCGGAGACCATCGGCGTGATTCCGTTCCCGGGCATCGAGTATTCCAGCGGGCTGGGCTCGCTCGACGACGCGGTGGACACGGACGGCGACATGCTGACGGACTGGGAGGAGTCCAGCGGCCTCGATGAAACCAGCACGCACACGCCCGGTTCCTCCAACCCTCTTTCGCCGGGCGGTCACGTGACCTACGTGGCGATGGCCGACAGCGACGGCGACCTGTTCTCCGACGGCGAGGAGGCGTGGGCCGGGAGCGACCCGAACAACAGCAACGATTTCCTGCGCGTCCTCGCAATCGAACAGACTGGAAACACGCAGGTTGTGACATGGGCTTCCGCGGCCGGAAGAACGTATGACCTGTGCGCCGCGACGAACATCAGCGCGTTCAACCTGTTGATCGCGAACGACGTGAGCGCCGCGGGAGCTTCCACGAGCATAACCAACGTACCGACCTCGACGCAGTACTTCTACCGCGCGATTCTCCAGCCGTAGTCTCCGGGACCGCCCGGACGCCTCAGAACACCCGCGTCTGCATCGACGCGTTCTGGTGGATGTCGTCGAGCAGGAGCCGGCTGAGCATCTTGAAGACCGGCCCGGGCTTGCCGCCGCCCACCGGCTGGCCGTCGAACTCGACGACGGCGGTGACGTCCGGCGTGGTCCCGAAAATCAGCATCTCGGCCGCGCGCGCGACATCGGCGCGCGTGAGGTCGGCCGTCTCCACTCCCGCCAATTGCCGGTTGTCCGGCAGGGCCCGGGCGAGCTCCATCACTCGGAGCATGGTCGTTCCGGCGAGGATGCGCTCGGGCTTCGGCACGCAGAGCCGGCCGTCGCGCGTCACGACGCCCGCGTTTTCCGTCGGGCCCTCCGCGAGATGCCCGTTCTCGTCGAACGACACGACGAAATCGACCCCCGCGTCGACCGCCTCCTTCTTCATCAGCACGTTGGTGAGGTAGTTCACGCTCTTGAGGTTCGCAAACGGCGCGGCCTTGACCGGCAGC
>CALMZY010000347.1 GCA_937870865.1 uncultured Lentisphaerota bacterium
CAGGAAGCCTCGGTCGTCAAGTTCGTCAACCAGATCATCTGGGAGGCGTACCAGGATCGCGCGACGGATATTCATCTCGAGCCGATGGAGTCCGATCTGCGGATCCGGTACCGCATCGACGGCCTCCTGCACCAGACCCCCGTGCCGCCGCAGTTGAAACGCTTCCAGCCCGCGATCATCTCGCGCGTGAAGGTTATGGCGGGCATGGACATTGCCGAGAAGCGCCTGCCGCAGGACGGCCGCATCAGCTTGCGGATCCGCGGCGAGGAAATCGACGTGCGCGTGTCCACGATGCCGACGGTGTACGGCGAGAGCGTCAGTTTGCGTCTGCTTATGCGGTCCAGCGGACTGATCGGCATGGACAAGCTCGGGCTGAATCCGAAGGACGAGGCGGCGCTGAAGAAGCTCATCCACAAGCCGCACGGCATCCTGCTGGTCACCGGCCCGACCGGCTCCGGCAAATCCACGTCGCTCTACGCGTGGCTCCACACGATCAACTCGATCGACAAGAGAATCCTGACGATCGAGGAACCGATCGAGTACGAGATGGCCGGCATCAACCAGATCCAGGTGCGGCCGGAGATCGGGCTGACGTTCGCGGTCGGCCTGCGCCACATCCTGCGCCAGGACCCGGACGTGATCATGGTCGGCGAAGTGCGCGACAAGGAAACGGCCGAAATCGCGATCCGCGCGGCGTTGACCGGTCACCTGGTGTTCAGCACGCTGCACACAAACGACGCCGTCGGCGCGGTCACGCGGCTTGTGGATATGGGCATCGAGCCGTTCCTCGTCGCGTCGTCGGTTGAGGCGCTGATCGCCCAGCGTCTTGTGCGCCGCCTGTGCCACAAATGCCGGAAACCGTGGAAGGTGGACAAGGAGTTCCTCAAGAGCATCGGGTTCCCGATGGAACGGCTGAAGGAAGGGACCATCCACGAGGCCGCCGGCTGCGAGGACTGCCGCGGCACCGGCTTCCGAGGTCGAACAGGCATCTACGAGGTGTTCGTCGTCAACGACCAGGTCCGTCCGCTCATCGTGGCGCGCGCGGCGACCAGCGAAATCAAGGCGCTCGCCTACAAGCAGGGCATGCGGTCCCTGCGCATGGACGGTTGGAACAAGGTGCTCGACGGCACGACGACGATGGAGGAAGTGTTGAGGGTGTCCGAGGAGGACGAAGCGTTATCTGAAGGATGAAACCTGAGACCTGAAACCTGAGTAGGAAGCTGGCGCATGATGTCTTACTCAGGTTTCCGGTTTCCGGTTTCAGGTTTCTAGATCATGCCCACATTCAAATACATCGCCCGCTCCCGCACGGGGGAGAAGGTTGAAGGGACGGTCGAGGCGCAGGACCGGCGCGCGGCGCTTCTGCAGATCGAGCGGCTCGGGCAGGTGCCGGTGTCCGTTTTCGAAGGCGGCCTCGGCGCCCCGGCGTCGGCGACCTCCGCCGGCGACCAGAAGTTCTTCAAGCTCGAGTGGAAGGGATCCGGCAAGGCGCGCATGGGCCTGCGCGAGGTGCTCCTTTTCACCCGCGAGCTGAGCGATCTCCTGGCTTCCGGGATGACCCTGGGCAACGCGCTGCACACGCTTTCCCGCCGCAAGGTCAGCCGCGGGCAGGACAGGATCGTCACGGAACTGCGCGACCAGATCGTCCAGGGCGCCAGCATGTCGAGCGCGCTGGGCCAGTGGCCGGACACGTTCTCGACCTTGTACGTCAGCATGGTCCGCGCCGGCGAGGCGAGCGGCCAGCTCGCGGCGGTGCTCGAGCGCCTGTGCCATCACTACGAGCGCGTGCAGGAGGCCCGCGAAAAAGTGCTCATGGCGCTGATCTACCCCGGGATCGTCCTGAGCATGGGCGTGGTCACCATGATCTTTTCCATGGTCTTCGTGGTGCCCCGGTTTTCCGCGATCTTCGCGGAGCTGGGCAGCACGCTGCCTCTGCCCACGCTGATCCTGATCAACATGAGCCACGTCCTGATCCGGTACGGCTGGCTGATGCTCCTCGGCCTTTTCGGGCTCTGGGTGCTGGCCCGCCGGGCGCTCAAGACGCCGGCCGGCCGCCACTGGTGGCACCGCATGCAGCTCAAGATGCCGCTGGTCAAGAACATCGTCACGGCGAACTCGTTCGCGCATTTCGCCCGGACGCTGAGCACGCTCCTCGCCAACGGCGTGCAGGTGCTCCAGGCGCTGGCCATCGTCGAGGACAGCGTCGGCAACGTGGTCATCGCGGAGGCGGTGCGCGACGCGCGCAACCGCGTGACTGACGGCGCGACTATTTCCCGCCCGCTGGCCGCGGGAGGGGTCTTCCCTCCGTTGTTGACCGATATGCTGGCCGTGGGCGAGGAGTCCGGCGACATGACCTCGGCCTTGCAGCACATTGCCAAGCGGTACGACAGCGACCTGGACCGGAACGTGAAGATTTTCACCACGGTGCTCGAGCCCGTGATGATCGTGGTCATGGCGTTCCTCGTCGGCTTCGTGGCGATCAGCATGCTGCTGGCCGTGTTCGACCTGACCAGCGGATTGAAGGTGCAGTAGGAAGAAACTCGAAACTTGACGCTGGAAACTTGGAACGGAAAGACGGGATTCAGTGTCTTATGTTCGAGAGAATAGAGGATAACAAGCGTCCAGTTTCGAGTTTCCAGTTTCAAAGGAGGATCCCATGAGCAAAGGTATGAATCGAGCGGTCGTATCGAACATCAAGTCCGGCTTCACCCTCATCGAAATCCTGCTGGTGGTGGTGATCATCGGCATCCTGGCGGCGGTGGCGGTGCCGCGGCTGGGCGGCCGCGTCCGCCAATCGCAGGAAGCGGCGGCCAAGGCGAGCATTGACGCCATCGGCCTGGCGCTGCGCCTGTACGAAGTGGACAACGGCAGCTATCCGGGGTCCCTGCAAGGACTGGTCGCCAGTCCCGGCAACGCGCCGAACTGGCGCGGCCCGTATCTCGAGAAGGGCATTCCGAAGGACCCGTGGGGGAACGACTTCGTCTACGCGCAGCCCGGTTCCCATAATGTCGGCGGCTACGATCTTTCGTCCCTCGGCCCGGATGGCTCGGCCAGCGGCGACGACGTCTGCAACTGGCAGACGACGGGGCAGCCGTAATCGGGAGTTGCGTTGTCGCGCGGTGAAAGCAGTCCAATGTCCAAAGTCCAAAGTCCAAAGTGGGGATCCGGTCGATCCGTCGACCTTGGACCTTGGACTCGGGACTTTGGACGCCCCCGCCGCGCCTTCACCCTCATCGAGCTCCTGCTCGTCGTCGTCATCATGCTGCTGGCCTCGGCCATCGCGGTCCCGTCGTTCGTGCGCTCGTACCGCGGCGCGAAGCTCCGCACGTCCGCGCGCGCGGTCGTGATGAGTCACCGGTACGCCCGGGGCACGGCGGTGCTGAAGCAGGTCGAGGTGGCCGTCCTGTACGACGCCAAGAAGAACACCATCGAAATCGTTTCGGTCACCGATCCGGCGGCGGCGCGCGATCACGACCAGGTGGCCGAGGAACGCGCCCGCGCGGCGGAGGACCTGGCCAAGGTCACGGCGGCCGGCGGCGCGGAACCGCCTCCCCGTCCGGCCGGCGCCGTGGCGTCGGAACTCGTCCGGCGGCTGGCGGAAGGCGTCAGCATCGTGAACTTCGAAAGCGAGAAAGTGGAACAGGAAAAGGACGGGCTCTACTGGGTCAACTACTACAGGAACGGCATGTGCGACCCGTATTCCCTGGAACTGCGCGACGAGTACAACAAGGCCGCCGTCGTCACCGTGGACCCGCTCTCGGGGAAGGCGAAGGT
>CALMZY010000348.1 GCA_937870865.1 uncultured Lentisphaerota bacterium
CCCCCCCCCCCCCCCCCCCCCCCCCCGCCCCCCCCCCCCCCCCCCCCCCCCCCCTGGGAGACTTGCGCCGGGGGGGCGTTGGGCATCATGCCGTCGATCAGCGCGTCGATTATTCTCCAACTGCTGACCGCGGTGATTCCTACCCTTGAGCGTCTGGCGCGCGAAGGCGACACGGGCCGCCAGAAGATCACGCAGTACGGCCGCTACCTGACGGTTTTCCTCTGCCTGGTGCAGGGGTACGCGATGGCCATCACCCTTGAGCATCCCGAGAGCATCGGGATCGACCGCGACATCGTCATGATTCCGGGGCTGGGGTTCCGCTTGATGACGGTCGTCACCATGACGACGGGCACGATGCTCCTGATGTGGCTGGGTGAACAGATCACCGCCCGGGGCATTGGCAACGGGATATCCCTGATCATTACGATCAGTATTGTCAGCCGCCTTCCCAATGCGGTCCAAGCCACGGTCAACATGTTCAAGCCCGTGGATGGAGTGGCCCAGTTCAGCATTTTCCACCTCATCGGCCTGCTGGTGATGATTTTCCTGGTCGTGGCCGGGACCATCGCTGTGACGCAGGCCCAGAGAAAGATTCCCGTGCAGTACGCCAAGAGGGTGATTGGACGCAAGATTTACGGCGGGCAGAGCACCTATATGCCCCTGCGGGTCAACTATTCCGGCGTGATGCCCATCATCTTTGCCCAGGCCATCCTCATGTTTCCCTCGAAGCTGCTGAGCATGATCCCTCTGGACTTCTTCAAACAGCTTGCGGCGCATCTTTACTACGGAACGCCCGCGTACAACATCCTCTATGGACTGATGATTCTGTTCTTCTCGTACTTCTGGGTGGCGACGCAGTTCAACCCCATCCAGATCGCCGATGACTTGAAGAAGTACGGTGGCTACGTTCCCGGCATACGTCCCGGCCGGCCGACCGCTGAATTTCTCGACAAGACGATGACACGCATCACGCTGGCCGGGGCTTTGTTCCTCACGGTGATCGCGGTGCTGCCCACGGTGATGGCGCAGCAGTTCCGTGTTCCGTGGATCGTCGCCTCGTTCATGGGCGGGACCAGCCTCCTGATTATCGTGGGCGTCATGCTCGATACGATGCGCCAGGTCGAATCTCACCTCATCATGCGCCACTATGATGGCTTCCTGAAGAAGGGAAGACTCCGTTCCCGGAGGTAGGCCTATGAAGGCAATCATTCTTCTCGGAGCGCCGGGCGCCGGCAAGGGCACCATTGCGGAAGGCATCAAGAGCGCGACCGATTACATTCACGTCTCCACCGGCGACATGCTGCGCGCCGCAGTCAAGGCCGGCCGTCCCGTGGGCCTGGAGGCGAAGTCGTTCATGGAGAAGGGCGAGTTGGTTCCCGACAACGTGATCATGAAGATCGTGACGGAACGCCTCGAGGAGGGGAAGGCCGATGCCCGCTACATGTTCGACGGATTTCCCCGGACCACGGAGCAGGCGCTGATGCTCGATGAAGTCCTCGATGGTCACGGCGGGCGGGTCGAGCATGTCTTCCTGCTGGACGTGCCCCGGGATGTCCTTGTCGATCGCCTTTCCGGTCGCCGCGTCTGCAAGAGCTGCGGTGCCGTCTATCACATTCGCAACATTCCCTCCAAGGTTGCCGGCGTGTGCGATCTTTGCAAGGGCCCGTTGTATCAGCGCAGCGATGACACGGAAGAGACGGTCCTGAATCGCCTCGAAGTGTTCAAGAAGCAGACCCAGAGTCTGATCGACTATTACGAGAAGAAGAACGTTCTTGTTCGCGTTGACGGAAGCAAGAAGAAAGAAGATACGCACGCGGAGATCGTATCCGTGCTGCGGACGGCTTTCTGTTCGTCATGATCATTATCAAGAGTTCTGATGACCTGGCTCACATGCGGGTGAGCGGCCAGATGGCGGCCGAGGTGTTGAATGAGGTGGCGAGGAAGGTGGGCCCGGGCGTAACGACAGGCGAGTTGGATGTTCTGGCGGCGGATATGATCGCCGCGATGGGCGGGAAGAGCGCGTTCTATGGATATCGGGGTTACCCCGGTCATATTTGTGTTTCGGTGAACGAAGAGGTGGTCCACGGGATTCCCGGGCACCGGCGAATTCAAATGGGCGACATCGTGAGCCTTGACGTGGGAGTCGTCTATGACGGCTTTGTGGGGGATACGGCCAGGACCGTGATGGTCGGCGTGACGGACCCGGAAGTGATCCGTCTCGTACATACCGGGCAGAGGGCCTTGGACGTTGCTGTGGAAGCGGCAGTCGCGGGCGCAAGATTGTCCGACGTGTCCCATGCGATCGAGACCGTTGCGGTGGACGCGGGGTATTCGGTCGTTCGCGATTTTGTGGGACATGGGGTCGGCCGCAGTATGCACGAGGATCCGCAGATCCCGAACTATGGGCCGCGGGGGAAAGGACCGAAGCTGAAGCCGGGAATGACGCTGGCGATCGAGCCCATGATCAACATGGGAATGTTCGAAGTCGATGTCATGGGGGATGGGTGGACCGTGCTGACCCGGGATCGGAAGCCGTCCGTGCATTTTGAGCACTCGGTTGCCATCCGGGAAGAAGGGCCGGCCGAGGTCCTGACATGCGCGAAGAAGAAATAATTCGGCTGGACGCGAAGGTAACGGGTGTGATAGGAAACTCCGCCTTTCGTGCCGAGCTGGCGAATGGCCACAGAATCGTGGCCTTTGCGGTGGGGGCGGACAGGGAAAGGGCGTCGATCCTTGGCGCTGGCGACGCGGTGCGGGTCGAGATGTCCCCGTATGATATGTCGAGGGGCCGGTTGATTTTGAATAGAGAATAGAGGTAGCGATGAAAGTCAGAAGTTCAGTGAAACGGATTTGCGAACAGTGCAAAATTGTGCGGCGCAAACGAGTGGTACGAGTGATCTGCACTAACCCCCGCCATAAGCAGCGGCAGGGTTAGGAGGAGAGACGGATATGCCCAGAGTGCTTGGAGTTGATATTCCTGGAAAGAAACGCGTGGAGTATTCGCTTCGCTATATTCACGGAATCGGACCTGCTCTCGCCCGCCAGTTGGTCGAGAAAGCTCACGTGGATCCCATGAAGAAAGCGGACGATCTGACGGACGAAGAAATAACTTCGATCTCGAATCTGCTTCAGGCGAACTACATCGTCGAAGGGGATCTGCGCCGCGAAGTGTCCCAGAACATTCGCCGGCTGATCACCATTGGTTGCTATCGGGGCGTTCGGCACCGCAAAGGTCTGCCCGTTCGAGGCCAGCGGACCAGCACGAATGCGAGAACGCGTAAAGGTCCCCGCAAGACGGTCGGTGCTGTGCGAGGCAAGGAGAACAGGTCGGCGGCGAAGACAGAAGGCGCTGAATAACTTCGTTTACTGAAGGTGTAGAATGGCAGAAGAAAAAGAGAAGAAGGAAGAGATGAAGTCCCAGGCGCAGCAGCCTGCGGCCGCCGAGCAACCGTCTGTCGCGGCAACCGGGGCTGCCCCGGAAGCGGGCGCTGAGGCGGAGAAGCCGGTCAAGCGCGTCAAGGCGAAGGGCGTGAAGAATGTCCCTGTTGGAGTCGTCCATATCCGCGCTTCGTTCAACAACACAACGGTCACCATCACGGATGTGAAGGGCGCCGTCGTGTCGTGGAGCTCGGCAGGCCGTTGCGGATTCAAGGGGTCGCGGAGAAGCACGGCCTACGCCGCGACGATGGTGGCCCAGGAAGCGGCCCGGCAGGCGGTTGGGCATGGCATGCATGAAGTGGAAATCCTGGTGCAGGGTCCTGGCGCGGGCCGTGAGTCCGCGATTCGTGCCATTCAGGCCGCCGGTCTCAGTATTACGTTGATCAAGGACGTGACGCCAATGCCGCACAATGGTTGTCGGCCGCCGAAGCGTCGCAGAGTGTAACGCGCGAGGAGCATTCATGGGTAGATATATAGGTCCAGCTTGCAGGTTATGTCGCCGCGAGGGAATGAAGCTTTTTCTCAAGGGCGATCGATGCTACATGGCCAAGTGCCCGATCGAGACGGGGCGTTCGGCGCCCGGCATGCACGGTCAGCGTCGCAGCAAGACGTCCGATTACGGTGTTCAGCTTCGTGAGAAACAGAAGCTTCGCCGGATGTACGGAATGCAGGAGGGGCAGTTCCGCCTGTTCTTCCAGCGTGCGTTGAAGTCCCGCGGTATCACCGGCGAGAAGCTGTTGCAGGCGTTGGAACTCCGTCTGGACAATGTGGCCTACCGGCTTGGTTTCGCGCCGTCGCGCCGCGCCGCTCGCCAGATGGTTCTTCATGGCCACCTCGCGGTGAACAACCGCAAGGCGACCGTTCCCTCCATGGTCCTGAAGGCCGGCGATGTCGTGCAGGTGCGCGATCGCAAGCAGGGCCGCGAATATGCGGGGAAGTGGATGGAATCCGCGGAGAGCCGCGGCCGGGCCGCCTGGCTCTCGCTGGATAAGCAGCAATTTCGGGGTGAGGTCCTCCATGTGCCGACGCATGAGGAAATCGCGCCCGTGGTTCGGGAACATCTCATCGTTGAGTTGTACTCGAAGTAGAAGTAGTCAACAAAACACCATATGAGCCGGCTAACTCCCGGCTCTGGGAGGATAGTTATGCCGATTCGATTAGGCCGTTTCGAAATGCCCCGGCAGATCGTCAAGGATCCTGCCGAGGTCAGTGATACCTACTCCAAGTACATCGCGGAGCCTTTTGAGGCCGGCTATGGCCGGACCATTGGCAACGGGTTGCGCAGGGTTCTCCTTTCCTCTCTCGAAGGAGCGGCGATTGCCTCGGTGAAGATCGAGGGCGCGCTGCACGAATTCTGCAGTCTTCCGGGTGTGGTTGAGGACGTGACGGATATTGTCCTGAACCTCAAGCATGTCCTTCTCAAAATGTATACCCGCGAGCCCCGCAAGCTGAAGATCAGCGTCAAGGGGCCGGGGGAAGTCACCGCCGGCAATATTCAGACGGATGGCTCGGTCGAGGTGCTGAATCCGGATCATCATATTGCGACCCTGGACAAGGACGGCAAGTTCGAGGCCGAACTGGAGATCAAGGTCGGTCGCGGTTACTGCCCGGCCGATTGGAACAAGAAGGAAGAGCAGATCATCGGGCTGATCCCGATCGACTCGCTGTTCTCGCCCGTGCGCCGCGTGAAGTTTTCCGTAGAGAACACGCGTGTCGGGCGCCGGACCGATTACGATAAACTGGTTCTGGAAATCTGGACGGACGGGCGCATCAGCCCCGACGAAGCGTTGACTCTTTCCGCAGCCATCCTCAGGCATCACCTGGATGTGTTTGTCAGCTACGACAAGGACCTTGTCGAGTTCGAGGAGAGCGAGAAGCAGATCGATCCGGAACGCGAGGAGCTGCGCAAGAAGCTGTCCATCAGCGTGAACGAGATCGAACTCAGCGTCCGCGCGGCCAACTGCCTGAACAACGCGAATATCACGACCGTGGGTGAACTGGCCCAGAAGACCGAGTCAGAGATGCTGAAGTACAGGAACTTCGGCAAGAAGTCCCTCAACGAAATCAAACAGAAGCTCTCCGAGCTTGGCTTGACCCTGGGGATGACGTTCGATACCGAGATGCTCAAACAGAAGAACTCGGAATCCAAGTAGGGAACCGCAGGGCTGTTCATTTGGGGTTTACATCATGCGACACCGTAAAAAAACGATCAAGTTGGGCAGAACTTCAGAGCATCGCGATGCGCTGCTCGCGAATCTGGTATGCAGTCTGATTGCCTGCAAACGCATTCAAACGACGGTGCAGAAGGCCAAGGTGGCCCGTAGTTTTGCCGAGAAGATGGTTACACTGGCCAAGGCTGGCACGTTGGATGCCCGCCGGAAGGCTGTTGCCCGACTGCGGAATCATGACCAGGTCAAGGTTCTGTTCGAAGCCGTGGCTCCTGCCTTCAAGGACAGGGCGGGTGGTTACACGCGGATCATCAAACTCGGTCGGCGCGCCAGTGATAGCGCCGAAATGGCCATCCTTGAGTGGGTGAACTACGTTCCCCAGCCTCCGAAGAAGAAGGTGCCTGAGAAGGGCAAGGCTGAAGCTGGCGCGGAAGCCAAAGGCTCCGAGAAGAAGGCCAAGAAAGCGCCTGCCAAGAAGGCGCCCGCAGCCAAGGAATCGAAGGCGAAGAAGTAGTCATCAGGATTCGGTTTGACGTACCGGGACGCCCGCGCACAAAGATGCGCGGGCGTCCTTTTTTGGGCGTTATTCCGGCGTGGGTTGATCCGACCCCGTGCCGGCGGGGGCCTGGTATCTCTCGCTGCTTCGAGCTCTGAACAGCTCGATCAGTGTCTCCGGGGGAAACATTTTCGGATGCCCATCCGGATAGTCAAAGACCTTGCAGTAGAATTTCATGCCGTTTGGCTGGACGATGAAAACGGCTGGGCACTTTCGGACTTCAAAGTCCTCGGCCATCTTCTGGCAATCGGGGTTCGAAGGAAGGGGGACGGAGACCTTGATGTAGTCTCTCAGGTAATCCCGGACCGCGGATGAACCGAGTCCTTTCGTTTCGAACCATTGGCAAAGACCCTTCTCGCCGGGCGGCGCCTCCCGGGTGAACACGACGAAAATATCGGCGCCGATTTCCTTCTGCAGCGCCAAAGCCTTTTCGTGACCCCTGGCCTTCAAGAACCAGGAGCGAGGGATCTTCTGCGAGGTGTTTGTCCCCCCGGGGACCTGCGCGGCGCCGACGGCCGAATATGAGGCGAGAATCAGTGCCAGAATGAAGATTCTCATGGGGACGATGCTCCCGGGTTGGCGGATTTCTCAATCATTTCGCGCAGCGATGCGGCGGAGGTGTAGAAGTCCAGTGTTGCCTTGAGTGAGTCCCTGTCGTCGCTGTTGCTCTTCTCGACGGCCTCGCGCTGGGTTGCCATCGCCAAATCCAGAAGTCCCGCTGCGTAATAGACACGTGCCAGGGTGTCCAGGATTGCGCTGTTTTCCCGCTGGGATAATTCCACCGCACGAGTTGCGGCGCTCCATGCCAGTTGAAGATCGCACATCTCAAAGGGGGATACGGCGATCATCCATGCCAGGGTATTCAGGTTTTCCGCGGAATCGGCATAAACCCGGGAGACTTCCTTGTAAACGCCTTTGGCCCTGTCGAATTGTCCAAGCTGTGCCAGAATCGTGATCTTCAATTCGTAGTACTCGAAGTTATCCTTGTTCTTGGACAGGAGCTTGTCCAGGACGGTAAGAGCGTTTTCAAGGTCCCCGCCCATGAGGAGCCTCTGGAGTTCTTCGTCCGCGCTTTCCGTTTCGGCGGCTGTATCGATATCGTATGTGCCGGCGAGAATGTCCCGGAGTGATTCGTCAAGGTGTTCCGTTGGATGGCCTGACCAGACGACGAAGCCGTTCGTGTCGATGATGAACGCGTAGGGGATGCCCGGAATGTCCGCCATGTAGGTTTCGAGGAACGCACGGTTTGTATCAATGGCGATGACGTACTTCATGTCCATCTTCTCGACAAAAGGCCTGACCGTGTCCTCGGGTTCGCTCGTGACGCCGATAACAGCAACGTTCTGGTCTTTGTACTTCTGAAAGATACGGTTGAGTTCGGGAATCGAGCGTTTGCACGGGGGACACCATGTGGCCCAGAATTCAAGCACGTAGGTTGTCTTGCCGTCCGGCTTGCCGGGGTTGGCCGGGGACCCGTTGATCCAGACATCGGCGGTGAAGTCGGGAGCCTTGTCGCCCAGATCGAGCGCTTGCAATGTAACAGGCCAAGCCAGGGCCAGCACTACCAATGCGGCAAGAGTTGCTTTCACAAGTACCTCCTATGTTTCCGTCAGTTGCAGGATCTGTATGGGGCAGGGCCTGGTACAGCACCGTTGATTGTCTACGCCCCGAGGATATGGAGGTCCTTAAGGGCGTTCAGGATGAACTGAACGGCAACCGCCGAAAGCAGCAGGCCCATCAAACGTATCGTGATCTTCATGGCGGTGGGGCTGATCCACCGCGATCCCTTGGCCGCCAGCCGCAGGATGATGTAGCTCGCGAAGCAGACCGCGACAATGCAGAGGAGAAGGCCGACGACTTGAACGAAGCCGTCAGCGCGGTTGCGCAGGAGAATGGTTGTGGTGATCGCCCCGGGACCGGCAAGCATGGGAATCGCCAAGGGCGTGATCGCGACATCCTCCTTGGTCAGGCCTTCTTCCTTTTCCTCGGCCGTCTCTTTCGTCGTGGACCTGCGCGCTCTGAGCATGTCAAAGGCGATCAGCAGAAGCAGAAGACTTCCCGCGATTTGAAACGCGGGCAGCGTGATTCCAAAGACTTTGAAAATGGCCATGCCGGTAATCGCGAAGAACAGAAGGATACCTGTGGCCACCGTGCAGGCGAAGCGGGCCATGCGTGCCCGTTCTTCGGGAGAGTTGTTCGGCGTCATGGCAAGGAACGCGGGAATGGTGCCGACGGAGTCGATAATCACGAAAAGAGAACTGAACGCCAACAGCAGATATGCCGCGTTGCTCATGCCCTTCTATTAGCCGTAACGAGGCTTCGTGTCCAGTGGTCAATAGACCAGAGGGCAAAGTCGCCATGACCGCTTCCTGTACTCCTCATATGGCGGGAAACGTTGCACGAGAAACCGCTCCTCCATATTCAGTTTGAGAACCAGGTTCACGGTTGAGAGAAGCCACGCCATCCCTCGGTCCCATGAGAATTGATCGAGGAGAAGAGCCAGAAGCACCAGCAGCACGGCTGTGTACATGGGGTGTCTCACAACGCGATAGGGCCCGCGTGTCACAAGAACGGCATCAGGCGCCACGTCTGGCATCACACGCACACGCCGTATGTTCATGGACAGGGCGGCCCATGTTCCCAGCGCGAGACCCAAGATTTCCAGGATGAGGCAGGGGATGCGTCGGGCCAGGAGGGGGCCGGTCAGAACGAAGTAGCCGAATAAAAGGAATTGAAATGCCACAACGAACAGCGATTGACGTCTTCCGGTTTGCATTGTCTATTGCTGCGGGCCGGTTCCCCGGTCTAGGTGCGGCGCGACGGCCGCCAAATAGGCGTTGTGAGGCAGCCAGTACTCGCGGCTGTCCCAGGTGTCGCCCCAGGTCGGCCTGTCGGAGTAATCGCCTACAATCCCGTTGACGATGCCGCCCTCGAAGCGGCCGGTGCCAATGTTGTCGTCGATCGACGGCGCATGGGTCCAGCCGACGGCTTCGATCATCGAGTAACCGAGGGGATTCATGCCGACAACCCATTGCGCCTGCGCGCGCGCAAAGTCGCGAAGGTCTTCGCGACCTGTCCCGTCCGCGTACTTGAGCGCAGCGAGCGCGAGGCAGAGATGATCCACGTTGAGTCCGTGCAGGTGGACCCAACACCCCATGTGCGTGAAGAAGAATATCCGGTACGTACCGCCAGACGTCTCTTCCAGCGCGGTGATCATTTGGCGATAGGGCGTAAGGGCTGCGCCCCTGAGAGCGTGATGATCGAAATACGCATCCAGCGCCTTGTGAATGTTGGTGCGGATCGGATCGTGTGAGGGCAACGCCCCGGCCAATTCGACAAGTCCCAGGTAAACACCGAGTGCATGGAATTTCTTGTACTGCCGGTTACCGAAGGCGGTGTTCTTGGGGTCGTCGAAGAAGTCTCCGTAGAGACCTTCCTTCGTCCGTCCCGAGTCAAGAAACTGGCGCGCAAGGATGATCGGCGCGAGAACTGCGGCCCGCCTTAAATAATCCGCCTCGCCGTTTGCCTCGTGGAGTTCCATGAGTGCCCAGATGAAATTCCCGACTTCCGCGGTGCTCTCGTTTGCCCAGTCTTTGGCGTCAAGGAAATGACGGGCGTTGATGGCGGTTGCGAGTGCTCTTGCGGATCGGTCGGGGTCAATGGTCTTCAAGGCCCGGGCTGCATGGGCCAGTCCGGCGATGTAGGTTGTCTGGTAATTGAGGCTGAAAGCTTCGTCCAGAACGCGTTGTGTCGGGTCTTGAGCCGGGCGCGTGTTGATCGGTGACCACTCGTCCGGGGGTTTGACGGAGCTCCAGACGGCCCCGTTGGTGTGGATCATGGCGAGCATCCAATCCACGGCATACTGCAGTTCCGCGACGGCATCGGTGTGGATCCCGCTCGAAGCCAGTATGTTTTCCGATATCCCGTAAACCACGTGCGGCATGGACCACATGCGCGTGGCGTAATCGCCGGTCGCATCGTGGTATGCCCCGCGAACAGGGTCGGAAAGGTGGCACTTCTCGCCGCATCGATAGTGGCGGAAAAAAGACCACTGCGTGGGCATCACGACGGATGACCAGAGCCCGGCGGCAATGCGGAATGGTCCGCTCCTGATCTGCGCCGTACCGCGCGGTCCGTCGAGCGCGGCGGAGAATCGGTAGGTCCCTTCATCGCGAAGAGAGGTGAAATCGGCGATATAGTAGTAATCCCGCCAAGCGTTGTCCGGCCCCTCCTGCAACAGCTCGCCGCTCAAAATCACATCGCCGGAAGATTCGGCTGTGATCGTGAAGTGTGCATGTGTGAAGGGAGTCGCGTTTTCAAGCGGAACACGGATCACGGCCCGCTTCTTCTCGTCCGGGGCGTATCCGAGTTGGCTGATCCCAAGGATCGTTTCAACCGGCCGGGGCGGAATCGTCAGGTCGGCCGGGGCGAGATCCCGACAGCGCGCGAGCAGGTCAACGATGTCGCCGGCCTTGGTCCAGTTTGCGGGATCACGCGCGTGCAGGTTTGCGGAAATCCACACCGCGTTGCCTTTGCCGAACCTGTTGAGGCTTACGGCGACAACCGGTTCTTCAACGACGTGAGTCCTGTGGTCGCTGTCCCGGGTCTTCGCGGTATGCCGGGGGAACCACGCCAGCACGGCGGCCGTGGTTGGCCGAGTCGCCCAGATCGCGGCGCTTTCGGCTCCAAATTCCAGCGTATCGCCGAGTCCGCGTGTCAACGGGTGCCGTTTTCCCTCCGGGGTGATTTCGGCCCGGCGGTAGAGATTGGTCGACCAGGACAACGCTGTTCCATATTCGTCCAGCTCCCCGGACTTCACGCCGAAGATATCCTCGTAGTGCCATGGCTTGCACCACGAGCTCTGGAAACGGCCGACCTCGTTGATTCCGACAAGCACGCCGCCGTTTTCAACAAAACGGCGGATGGCCTTTTCGGCGTCGCGGGTGATGGAAAATGTCTCAACGATGTAAAGCACGCGGTACTCCGTGAGCCGGTCCCAGACCAGGTCGTCTTCTGAAACCGCATCAACATCGAGGCCGCGGGCGCTCAGGGCGTTTTGGAGCCCGAGCACGACGCCGGTATACGTGTCCGGCCCCTCCGTCCAGGACTGGCTTCGGCAGAGTTCCAGATTCGATTCGGAGAGCAGGATAGCGCATCGCGGCGGGGCGGGTTTCCGGTGATCGGGAGGAGCCGACAACTGACAGGATGTCATTAGCAACAACCCGGCGGACAACAGTCGAAGTGTCTGTTGCATAAGCTGTTAACTAGCATAAGCCGCGGGATGGAACCATCATGAAACACGGACAAAAACCCGGGATGCGGATTTCAGGGTGCCGCCATGCCGTCGAGCCATCGGCTGGAACAATCGGCTGGAACATTGGTATTGATTGGCCCTTGGAACATCGGGCACCATCCGGACATGCCCTTTCTTGATCTTGTGCGGAAGCGACAGAGCGAACGCAGGTACTCGGACAGGCCGGTGCCCCGGGAGACGATGGAACGCTGTCTTGAGGCGGCGCGACTGGCCCCTTCGGCGTGTAACTCACAGCCGTGGACCTTCATGGTGGTTGAGGGCGAACTCAAGAACCGCCTGGCGGAGGCCGCTTTCTCCGGCATCTACTCCATGAATTCCTTCGCCGCCCGTGCGCCTGTGCTGATCGTCGTAATCACGGAGAGATCGCGATATGCGGCGAGGCTTGGCGGGCAGATCCGGGGCGTGCAATACAGCCTGATTGATATCGGCATCTCCTGCGAACACCTCATCCTGCAGGCGGCGGAGGAGGGGATCGGCACCTGCTGGCTCGGGTGGTTCAATGAAAAGGGCGTGAAGCAGTCTCTCGGCCTTTCCCGTTCTGCGCGCATCGACATCATCATCAGTATGGGCTATCCGGAATCCGATCTTCATCGTGACAAGAACCGGAAAGCCGCCGATGACGTCCGGCAGTTTATTTCGTAAGGATGACGCATGACGAGCGACACCCGCCAAGCATCTGAACTCGGGCCTTCGATCCTTCGTTTCCTGTCGGTCTCATCCCTTGTGGCGAAAACGTCGCTGTCTTCTTTTTCCGCGAGCGGCGGCTTCGGTGCGGCGGCCACGCTGGCGTACTACGGTTTTCTTTCCCTGATGCCGCTCCTTCTCCTTGTCGTGTTTCTTCTCGGTGCGGTCATGGGGTCTTCGGAAGCAGTTCTGCACGGCATGACCGGCTTGATGAACCAGCTGTTCCCGGCGTTCAGCGATGCGGTGCTGGGCGACCTCGTGTCGCTTTCGCAACAACGGGTGTGGGGGCTTGTCAGCGTGGTAGTCCTGGTCTGGTCGATAACGCCATTCGCCGGCGCGATGCGCGATCTGATGGCCCGCATTTTCAAGTCCGAGCGCAGGATGAATTACTTCAAGGGCAAGTTGTACGATTTTGCGGCTGTTCTGGCCCTGCTGTCCGTGTTTCTTCTCCTCGCGGGGGGGAAAGTGTTTCAACTCATGGCGCAGGATCGCCTGCCGTGGATTCTGTCGCCGGGCGGCCATTTCGTCCGGTTTGTTGCCGTTCCGGGTTTTGTCCTGGCCGTTCTCTGTTTTTTGTACGGGGTCTTTTCCCCGGTCAGGCTGAGAATGGCGCACGTGCTGGCGGGCGCTGTCACCGCGGCAATTCTTCTTGCGGTTATCCGCCCGGTCTTCGGCTTATTTCTCCAGTTCAATCCGGACTACGGGTACGCCTTCGGGTCGCTGAAGGCCGTCTTTCTCGTCATCATCTGGGCGTACTACACGTTTGCGGTCATACTGCTCGGGGCGGAGGTCATCGCCAACACCCGCCGGCGCGAGTCGCTTCTTCTCAAAGGCCTCTTTGCGGAAGGACAGCGCGTACATATGCCCAGGGCGCTGCTGGATCGCTTTGCCCTGGCGTGCGAAGAAGGACGGGTTCTCTTCAGGGAGGGGGATCCTGGAAACGAGATGTACTGCGTTCTCTCGGGTGCGGTCTCGTTGACCCGCAAGGGCAGCCAGCTGGCGCTGGTGAAAGACGGCGGTTACTTCGGTGAAATGTCCATGCTGCTGGACGCGCCGCGGACAGCCACGGCCACCGCGGTGGCGCCCGGAACCACGCTGGTCGTTATTTCGCAGGACAACTTCGACATGATTCTGCGGGAGAATCCGGGGATCGTTCAGAGGGTCTTGAAGGAGATGGCCTTGCGCCTGAAGGCCACCAACGAGCGGATCGAAAAGGGCGGATCATAACTTATGCTCAAGATTTCCATGCGTCTTCTGCAGAAACCTCTCCGGCAGATCCGGAAGATTTTCATCCTGCTGATCGGAAGCACCGTGGTGCTGGTGGGGATCATCATGCTGGTCACTCCGGGTCCCGCGTTTGTCGTGATTCCCGCCGGCCTGGGCATCCTGGCCCTGGAGTTCGCCTGGGCGAGAAGAATCCTGAAGAAGGCGAAGGCCATGTTTTTCCAGGTCGGCAACGGGCGCCCATCCAGCAACGGAAGACCCGGCGCTGTGAAGCCGGCGGGCAAACCGGCGCCGGGTCTTTCGATTTCCAGGGATGAAATCAACACCCTGCCGCTGTTCAAGTACGACGGGCCGATCCATCTCATCCAGACGGATGAGCAGGCGCGCGATGCGGTGCGGGAACTGCGCCGGGAACGCGTGCTGGGCTTCGATATTGAAAGCCGTCCGAGTTTTCGAAAAGGGGAGAGCCATCCGCCGGCGCTCCTTCAGCTGGCGGGCAGCGGCGCGGTGTATGTTTTTCAACTGCTGAAGCTTCAGGATGTGTCGTGGTTCAGGGATTTGTTTTCAGATCCCGCCGTGATCAAGGCGGGCGTTGGCCTGGATCATGACATCCGAAAACTGAAGGCGCGCCAGGAGTTCGAGACGGCGGGGTTCGTGGAATTGTCCGCCCTGTCGGACGCGGCTGGAATTCGAAACAACGGCTTGAGAGGCCTCGCGGCGATCCTGCTCGGGTTCCGCGTTTCCAAGGGCGCCCAGCGCTCGAATTGGAGCCGGCCCGACCTCTCGCGCGAGCAGATCGTGTACGCCGCCACCGATGCCTTCGTGAGCCGGGAGTTGTACCTGCAATTGACCCGGAATCAGTCCAAGGAGATCAGTACGTGACGGGGAATCGGCGCGTGTGATTGCCGACCGTGACTCTCAAGTCGGATCCCATGGCGGAATCCACGGCCAAGCCGCTCAGGGTTTCGCCCGCCGGAATCCTGAAATGCTCCGTTTTCAAACCGGCGCTGGCTGAAATCTCGATCGGCTCCTGCGTTTGGTTTTCGATTGAGAAACGTGCCTGGTAACCGTAGTCGTCGACGACGATGTTCTCCATGCGGGTTCCCTTGATGGGTTCGCCAAAAACGTCCTTCCCCGATGCGTCGGCCGTCTCGACCGGGCGCACGGTCGTGTGGCTTCCGGTGACGACTTTCACGCCCTGCACGCTGAAAACGCGGAGGGGGAACGGATCGGCTGGCGGTGGCGGAACGGGCAGGGGCGCCTCGGTGTTCCTGGTCTCCTGCGCCTGCTTGAGAGTCCGTGTTTCGCTTTGCAGTTGATAAAGACGGGTTTCGAGCTCGGAGATTCGCTGGTCCTTGAGCAGGATCTGCTGCTGGAGGTCTGTCGCGGCCGACTTCGACTCGCCGGCGACCTTGTCGAGACGGCCCTTTAAAACCGCGAACTCGTTCCCGCTGCTCTTTTCCAGTTCGGATACCTGGCGTTTGATCTCCTCAATGATAACGGCGTTCGCGTCTGTCGCGGGCGCTTCCGGTTGCCTGCCGGTGCAGGCGACAACGGACAGCAACAGCGTGGCGGCCAATCCGATATGTTTCATCCTCGTCTCCTTGGTCTGGACTCGCGGCTACGGGTCGAATCTCTTGAGAATCAGTTTGTTGCTGGACCCGTCAAGATGCACGTCGAATTGTTGAAGAAAACTCATGCCGAGTAGCCCGTCAACCCCGTTGGACAATTCGGTGGGGCTCACGATCCCGGCCACCTGCTCGGCCCGGGCGTCGGCCACCTGGACGGAATCGAGCATGACGGCCTTGACCTCGGCCTCGCGGCCGTCGGCCAGTGTCACCTTGACCAGGGGATTGCGGGTCAAATCCATGTTCAGTCTGCCGGCCAGTGATTGCGAAATCTGCACCACCGTGGCGCCGGTGTCCAGAAGGAGCCGCGCGTCCACGCGGTCGTTGATGCGGACCGTGATGATCGCATGCCGGTCTATGGCTTCGAAAGGCACGTCGGTCTCCCGGATCTCCGCCGAATAGGCTTCAATTTTCCGGGCCATTTCCGAGAAGAAGACGTCTTCCTGCTTCGTGCCCCCGGTTTTGCGGAACTGGTCATGCCGCGCCTCGAATTTCGTCCGGAAATTGAGCAGCACCTGGAGGTAGGCGGATACGGACCGCCGGCGTTTGTCGTCGTCCGCCTGCGATTTGATGAGTTCGTCGCGGACGACCGTTATGCGCGCCTTCAGCGCGTTATTGCGCGTAATGAGCGCGTTGTAAGTCTCGATTTCGGCGCGGTGCTTTCCATCGGCCGGTGGCACCGAGGGCGGAAGACTGCGCATGCAGTCGACGGCTTGCTGGTCCAGCCTCTCCAGTTCGTTCTGGAGTTCCTTGGTTCGGCCGGCGGGCGAACGCAGGTCTTCAAGTTCCTGCCAGGCCGCGTTGCGCTGTGTTTCGAGGGCCCGGAATTCCGAGGCCAGACTCTCCAGGCCTTTGGGGGTGTATTTCTCGTGCGCAAAGTAGTGCTGCTGCCAGCTGTCCTTGATTTGGGATTCGCCTTTGGCGTCTGACTTCCGGATCGAGGCAATCTGCGATCGCTTGAGAGTGATGCTGCCCACCCCTACATTGATCGTGACCTCGGCCGGGGTCTCCTTAAGAATGATCCCGTCCATCGAGTTGCCGTTCTTCATGAGGATCGTGTCGGCCGCGACGAGGGCGGGGAGGAGCAGGATGGCCGGGACGAAGCGGAGAGCGTTCAAGGCGTTCGGTTTCATTGGGTTCCCGAGCGCATACCCAACCGGATTTTCCTGGTTTTGTCGAGTAGAAGCGGCGCTAAGGGAAGCGCACGCCAAGCTTATAGAGACGGTAGGTTGTGGTTTCCACGGAGCCGGTGAAGGTCATGGTCCCGCCTGTGCCGGAGATGTTCGTGCTGCCATCGAGCGGTTGCCAGCCGGTATCGGGCAGGTCGCTGTAGTACAGCGTGTAAACGCGGGCGGTGGAACTGTTCCAGCACACGAGCGGATCCACACCTGTAAACGCTTCGAAAATCAGGCGGGATTCGATGTTCGACGGATGCGTGTCGCAGTAATATTCAGCGAGGTTGTTGTAGCCGTCGCCGTCCGTATCCGTGGCGGCGTCGGAGTTGTTTGTGGGGCTCATCCCGTACGTCGCCTCCCAGCCGTCGCGAATGGTGTCGCCGTCTGTGTCGGCAACGAACAGGTTGGCGCCAAAAACAGCTTCCTGCGAATTCTCGAGATCGTCGCCGTCGTAGTCGCCGGCGGGGTTGAGGGCCAGGATGCTGTTTGAAACGGCCGTGCTGAGGTTGCCGTACTCGTCGCGGCTCCAGACGAAGACCGTGTTGACCGCGTCGGGCGCGGCGACGGGCACGAGGGCGTTGGTTTCCACGGTCCATGTGCCCGATGTCGTGCCGCCGTTGTCCGCAAGGTTGTAGTAGTAGCCGGAGATGCCTGCGCCGTCGTCCAGGAAACCGGACCACGTCGCATAAAGGTCCAGATTGAGCGTGTATACGGCGCCGGTCTCCACGATGACAGACGCGGACCCGGCCGACGGGGCCTGGTTGTCCACAAGGAAGGGTTCGACAGCCGGAGTCTGGCAGCTCACGTCTCCATCGTCCGCCGTCGCGCGCAGGAGCACATTACTGAGCGTCATGCCGGACAGGCTTGTGCCGTTGCACGTGCTGCGCGTGTCCCATGAGAAGGACACGATGTTTGTGACAGTCAGGCCATAGACCGGATTGGTCGTGCAGATGGAAACCACCTGCAGCAGGGTTTGGGTGGGCGCGATCTCGGCGCCGACTGTTGAGTCGACCGCCGACCCCCATGGGTTGAACCATTCAGCGCCCCCGTTCGTGCTGGCCTGGATCCGGAGACGGCACAGGTCGCCGTTCCGGTCGCACACCAGCGTGTTCATGCTGACGATGCCCGAGCCGTCCGTGGAGGTCTGCGCGGCGAATGCGACAGCGCAAGTGGGGGCGAGGGTGGTTCGCACATCTGTGCGATCCCACGAAACCCAGCCGCGGTTCGTGACGTCCGCCTGCGCCCCGATAAACCAGTAACCGCTGTTCAAGCGCCTTCCCGTGTTGTGGTCGCCGCGGGGCGATCCATTGTTCAGGGTGTAGGGGACGGGATAGCCCGAGGCGTCGTTGAACTGGATTTCGTAGCGGCTCGCGTCAAGAGCCAGGCTGATGCGGATCCGGTTGCTTCCGTTCAGATACTTCGAGACGTTGGTCATCGTGCAACTGAAGCGTTCAGGGCCGTTCGCCGCCGGCGCATTTGATTTCGTCAGGAACTGCCACCAGAACTGGTCCGCATCCCGGTCATAATAGCCATAGAGGCTGATCGATGAAGTCACCCACCACGGGTTGTCGGCCGCGGAGCAAACGCCCAGCAGCGCGATGACATCGTTTCCGCTTTTGACCGTGTTCAGGCTGATCGTGGCCAGCGAGGCGCTGAAGACGAACCAATAGTTCGTGTTGCTCCGATCGACGGGAGTGGTGTAGCCCGTGCTTTGATGCATGTTTGATCCGGGCTTCACCCAGAAACAGAAGTTCGATTCGGTCAGGTATGCGTCAGGACCGCCGCCCCAGGACTCCGTCCAGATGTTGCTCCTCTCGGTGTCGTTGAACTCATCGCGGACGAAATAGGCATGGGCGACGGTGGGCGGGGGAGATTCCTCCACCGTCACGCTGAGCCGGTCAAAGTAGAGGCTCCCGCTCTGGTCGTCGGAACTGAACAGGGCGCAGACGATACGGCCCGAGGTCGTGTTGAGCGGGGGAATCGCCGAAACGGAGTAGAACGTCCAGACATTGTGCATGTTGGTTTCCGTGAACCAGCCGGAGCTGTCGGTCTGGATCAGTCCCGAGGCGCCGTACCATTCCAGGAGCAATGCGCCATGAGCGTTGGAGCCTTTGAATGGCTCGGTGCTCTCGGACAGGATGTAGCCGCCCAGGTTGTACAGGTTGGTGTGTTGCGCGTTGAAGAACTGGTATACCTTCTGGTCTCCGCTGCCCCCGTCCTTCCAGAGCTTCAGGGAGTTGGGTCCGTGATACACGGGGCTGCCCTTGATGTACCCGCTCATCACCGAGCCCTCCACCTGCCAGCCGGGCACGTTGGTCAGATAGCCGCGGGGGCCGTCGTCGAAACTCAGGTTCTCGCCGATGATCACCGGCTGGTCGTTTGAAATCGCGAGGCGGATGTCGCAGTAGTTGGCGCCCGTGTACCTGTATTTGAGGCCGGAGGTGCTGGTCCATGTAAACGGGTCGCCGGAATTATTGCCCCCGTAGTTTCCCTGGATGCCGCTGCCCGGCGTGTACGTGCTCGCGGACGGCGGATAGTCGTCGCGGGTGGAGTTGTTGACAATGAAATCCACGAGCAGGTTGTTCGTCCCGTTGTAGTAGAAATTGGACGCCAGGTTGAACTCGTACCAGCCGCTGAAAATCCGGGAAATGGTCGTGTTGGCCCGGTAATTCGTTTTCCATCCGCTATTGATGAACGACGAGCTGAGATCGTTCAGCGCCGTGTGCTGCATTCGAATGGTAAAGCCGGACAAGGCAATGTCCGGCGCCGACACCACCTTCACCTGAATCTGCGTGATCAGGCCCTGCATTCCGATTTGCGAGGCCCGGTACAGCACCTGCGAACGAAGCTTGTTGTATTTCGTGCCCACGGGGTTTTTCCATGTGCTGGCCGTATTCCCGTCCCCGAGCTGGACCAGAGTGCTTTCCCCGTTGTCGCCGTTCGGGTCGGGCGCGGTGGATGGGAGTTCCGCGGCAACGCGTGCGTGCGCGTCCTCCCAAAAGACGGTCCCGCGTCCGTCGTCATTATTCGCCGCCCCGATGACATATCGGCTGCCCGCGAAATTGGTTGCGCTCAGGTTGTGGGGCGCATCGTTCGTCCCCGAGACCGTGGTCAGACTGACCGGGCTTCCCTGGTAGTAGGCGGCGACCACATAGTTCGAGTAAATCAGCGTGAAGCGGACCTCGAGCCCTTCGCCTCCATTGAAGAAGCCGGATGCGTTTTCGATGGTGCCGACAAAACGCCATGTCCCCCAACTGCCCGGCGCGTTCTGCTTGGTCAGCAGTTCCAGCGTGATCTGGTTCGCCGAGGCGTCGTAGCCTGACCGCAGGATGACGGCGTTCGAAACGGCATACGGGTCGAGCACGCTGTTGGACCCCGCGACGATGGCCTGGCAGCCCCAGACGTCCGGGCCCCCGGCGGATCGGGCCGTGGCCACGCTGATCGTAGAAAGATTCGCGGCGAAGATGTAGCTCAGACCGTTCTTTGCCGGCGATACCGTGTTTGTGCCCAGGCACCCCATGGACGTGCCGTTGGTCGGTGTCAGGCTGAGACAGCCGCCGCTCTCGCCGATCGGCCCGCTGCCGAACGTGGACCACCAGCCGCCGAGACTGCCGTCCTCGAAATCATCGCGTACGATCGTGCCCGTGCTGCAGACGTAGGTGAAGTCCGCCAGAACCATTTCCTGGCTGGAAGAGGGCGGGGACCCGTTGTACTGCCACAGGTTCATCACGGCGCGCTGATTCGTGTAGCCGGGGACGTCCGTCCCCTCGTAGGTCCACGTCTCAAGGATCGCGCCCGCATTCGTAGGCTGTGCGGAATGTCCGTACCAGCTCCGGTAAGCGACTGTCCGCGGATTCCAGGAGAACTCGTGCGTCGTGAACGTATTCGTCAGCGTCTCGGCAGACGCGCTGCGATGGCCCTCGGCGTAGTAAGGCTGAACGATATACGTCAGGTTGGTGGGCTCGTCGTCGTAAGCCCTCGCGAACTGGATGTTCAGTTCATGAGTGACGTTCGCAAACATGGACAGGTTGCCGACCACGTTCGAGCTCAGCAGATCGGGTCGCCCCACGGTGTGCCATCGGTACGTCCCGAAACTGGGTGTGTCGGCCGACTCCACTTGCCCGTTGTACCACGCGGTCGAATTCGTTTTCACTTGCAGTCGGAGCCAGTCGTTGGTGTCCACGCGGACGCAGTCCGCGGACCAGTAGTTGTTGCCGGGCGTCCCTTCCGTGTCGCGAACGTTCCACGTACGGCCCTTCCAGTTGATGGTCGTGGGACGGAAAACCGCCGGCTGCTGTTTTTGCAGGAGCTTGGTCTGGTCGCCGGTGGTCATCCAGACGTCCGCCGTTGCGCCTGCCACGTTGGGCCAGGTGAACGTGACAACGCTCCGGGAGGGGAGAGGCACGCTGATGGACTGCCCCTGCCAGCGGAGCGTGTAGTTCTTCGCGGCCAGGGCGGAATTGACGGCGATGACGGCAAGGCTCGAGTCGGGATTCACGAACGCCACGCTGTACGGGCCGTCGGCGGGTAGCTCGCTCGACTCGATGCGCCGCGCGCCCGGCTTCACGAACTTGCTGGCGTGGCCCAGCGAGTAGTAATCCGCGTTGGTCGTGATGGCGTGCGTGCTGGTGTTGATCGTGACCAGTCCGCGGCATCCCGTGCAGCCGCCGCTGATCTTCGGACCGCCGTTCTGATCCAGCGCCAGGTTCCATTTGATCACCGTTTTTGACCAGTTCCGCATCCCGCCGATGATCAACGTGCTGGTGTCCCAGATCAGGACGTCGCCGAACGTGCCGCCCCAGTCGCCCGCCGTGTTCTCGGTGAAGTAAATGTCCTTGTTCGTGAACGCGTTGTGGACGATCGACTGCGCGGAAACATCGCCCGCGTACGCATGAAACGCGGACCCGGAGATGTACGCATTGGCCGCCGCGTTGCTGAGGACCGCCATCGGGTAGTCGAACCGATCCCAGTTGTGGTCGTAGGCGAGGATCTTGGTCGAGATGCCGTTACTCGCGAACTCCTGCCCGACCAGCACGGCGAACTGCATCTGGTTCGTCGCGTCCATGCGCATGCCGGGATACTTGTTCGGTTCGTAGAGAGGCTCGTTCTGAAGGCTGACCGCAAAGAGGGGGAGGCCGTTCGACCCGTAGCTCTGCACGTACTTTAGAAAGTACTTGGCGTAGGTTGCATAGCAGTTGGTCTTCAGCCTCCCGTAATACAGATCGCCGCTGTCCTTCATCCAGGCCGGCGCGCTCCACGGAGTGCCCATGAACTTCATGTTTGTATTGACGTTCAGGGCCTGCTTGAGAAGCGGAATGATATAGGCCTGGTCGTGCGCGATCGAAAAATTCGTGAGCCCATAATCCGTCCCGCCCGAAGGCATGTCGTCGTAGGTGTAATTTGCCAGGCGGAAATCGGACGCACCCATCGGCTGGCGCAGGATGTTCAGGCCGATGCCGTTGGTCGGGCTGAAGAGCTGCTTGAACAGGTTGGTCCGCTGAGTTCCCGTCAGCGAGTTCGTGAGCAGCCACGCGGATGAATCGGTCAGGGACGCGCCGAAGCCTTCAATGCTTTGGAAGGTGTTGGATTCGTTGATCGAAATAACGACCTCGGCCCCGTGGAGGGGCAGGGCCGCCAAACCGGCTATGGCGAGAAACGCGAACAGCCGCTTCACGACGGTTACTCCTACGCCAAGTCACCGCCCATCGCCATGGGCTCGGTCCCGAAACTACTATACGCGGCGCGGGAGAGGGCGTTTAGGGTGTTTCTTCCTGTATCGGTTCGCTCTACCGATCGAGGAATGACTGCGGATCCTTCAGAAAATCCCGGTACACCCGGAAGTAATCCGTCTGCTCGTATTCGATCGGCTGCACGGGGACGTGGTCGAAGTCGTATAGCCGCGCGCCCGGGCAGGCGAGCAGGATGGGGGAATGCGACGCGATGATGAACTGCGCGTGGCCGGCGGCTGACATGGCCTGCAGAACCTTCAGCAGTTCCAACTGACTGCGCGGCGAGAGCGCGGTTTCGGGCTCGTCGAGAAAGTACAGGCCCTCCAGCGTGTACCGCTTCCGGAAATACGTGATCAGGCCTTCGCCATGCGATTGCGCGCCGAAGACCTTTTCGCCGAAGAACGACCGCATCGCCTCGTCATCATCCGCGATCCGCGAGAAGTTGAAGAAAAGCTCCGACGAGAAGAACGAGCCCGGCACCGCGTTCCCAATCCACTCCACCGACAGGCTGTCCATGAAATCCTGCTCGTTGCGGCTGGTGTCGCGCCGTTCGCCCCAGATGAAGATGTTGCACTTCCTCGCCATCGCGCGGAGAAGCGTGGACTTGCCGGTCCCGTTGTCGCCAACGAAGAACGTCACCGGCGTCGCGAATTCCAACTGCCGGGTCTGCCGAAGGACCTCGATATCGAACGGGTAGCCGGCGGAAGCCGGCGTGCCTTGCGCGCCCAGGATGATGCCCCTCACATGCATGCGCGCCTACTTCGACAACCCCGCGCCCATGAGACAGCGCTCGACGTAAGGATGCACGCCCTTCGGTATCTTCCGGACCCACTTCACATCCGAGTGATGGTCGTCCAAATCGGGCTCGAAGTCCGGCCGGACGGGGTACATGAAGAAGCAGCTGTTGATGCTGTGGATGCTGACTCCGCCGGGCCCGTCGGGGAAGATCGTCTCCGCCGTGTGGACGATCGGGCCGACGTGGCATTCGATCCCGACCTCGTCGCGCGCCTTGCGCGCCGCGGCGATCTTCATCATCTCGCCCTTCAGCACGCGCCCGCCCGGCAGCCACCACTGGCCCTTCGCCGGATGGTCCTTCCGCCGGACCAGCAGGACCGACCCCTTCGCGACGATCGCGACATCCACGCACGCGATCGGCACGTTGCCGATGATCTGTTTGTAGAGCTTCCAGGGGATGAGTTTCTTCATGGGGTTTCCTTAACGGCCAATTTTCCAAGGGTTGGAAAAACGGCGCGAAAATCTTCCAAGGGTTGGAAAAATCATGTCCCGCCCAGTTTCTCTAGGAATTCCGATTCGTTCAATATCTTCACACCGAGCTTTTCCGCCTTGGCCAGCTTCGATCCGGCGTCCTCGCCGACTACAAGGAAGTCCGTCTTCTTGCTCACGCTGTCCGTCACCTTCGCGCCGCGCTTGCGCAACTCCTCCTGCGCCTGTTCGCGCGAGAACTTGCTCAGCGTGCCGGTGATGACGACCGTCTTGCCGGTGAATGGACTGCCCTCTGACCTCTGACTTCTGACCTCCGGCCTCTGCGGCCTCACCCCCGCCTCGTGCAGCTTCTTCAGCACGGCCATGTTCTTCGCGTTGCGGAAGAAGTCGAAGATGCTCTGCGCCATGACCGGGCCGACATCCTGCGCGCGCTGCAATTCCTCGACCGAGGCCTTTTCAAGTTGTTCCAGGGACTGGAAATGGTCCGCGAGTTTCCGCGCCGCGCCTTCGCCGACGTGCAGGATGCCGAGCCCGTGGATCACGCGCCACAGGTCGCGATGCTTGCTCTCCTCGAGCGCCGTCACGACGTTCGTCGCGGACTTCTCCGCCATGCGGTCGAGTTCCGCAAGCTGTTCGACCTTGAGCGAGTAGAGGTCGGCGATGTCCTTTACCAGTTCCTTGTCCACGAGCTGGTTGATCAGGACCTCGCCGAGGTTCTCCACGTCCATCGCGCCGCGGCTGGCGTAGTGTTCGAGCGTTCGCTTCAGCTGCATCGGGCAGGAGATGTTCTCGCACCGCCACGCGACGAACTCGGGGTCGCGCCGGATCGGACCGCCGCAGGACGGGCACTTGTTGTGGATGTGCTTCACGAAGTCGAACGGCCGGGCGTCCTTCGGACGGTTCTCGAGGACCACTCCGACGACGGCGGGGATGACTTCGCCGGCCTTCTCGATGATGACCGTGTCGCCGATGCGGATGTCCTTGCGCTTGATCTCCTCCTCGTTGTGGAGCGTCGCGCGCGAGATCGTCGAGCCGGCGAGGAAGACGGGCTCCAGTTCGGCCACGGGCGTGAGCGTTCCGGTGCGGCCGACCTGGACCGTGATGGCGTTGAGCTTCGTCCGCGCCTGCTCGTGCGAGTATTTGTAGGCGATCGCGTAGCGCGGTGCCTTGGCGGTTGTTCCGAGCTGTTTCCACTGGTCGAATCGGTTCACCTTCACGACCGCGCCGTCGATTTCGTACGGCAGGTCCGATTCTTTTTTCTGAAGCTCGTCCGCGCGCGCCATGACTTCGTCGATGTCCTTGCATAGCCACCACATCTGCGGGGTGGGGAAGCCCAGTTCCTTGAGCGAGCGGAGCGCGTCGGCCTGCGTCGGGAGTTCGATCCCCTCGTGCGCCCCGACGGCGTAGAAGACCGCCCCGAGCGGGCGCTTGGCCACGATCCGGGAGTCGAGTTGCTTCAGCGAGCCGGCGGTCGCGTTCCGGGGATTGGCAAACAGTTCCTCGCCATCCTTTTCGCGCTGGGCGTTCAATTTCTTGAAGCCCTCGATGGGCAGGTACGCCTCGCCGCGGACCTCCAGGAGATGGAGTGATGGAGTGTGGGAGTGATGGAGTGTTGGATGAAGGGAAAGAGGTATGGCCTTGATGGTGCGCAGATTCGCCGTGATGTCGTCGCCGGTGGTCCCGTCGCCGCGGGTCGCGCCGATCGTCATCGTGCCGTCCTCGTAGCGGATGCTGATCGAGCAGCCGTCGACCTTGGGTTCCAGCACGTACTCGATTGCCTCGTCCGGCAGGAGCTTGCGGACGCGTTTGTCGAACTCGCGCAGCTCATCGAAGTTGTACGTGTTGTCCAGCGACATCATCGGCTGGAGGTGCTTTACATTCCTGAACTCCTTCAGCGGCTCGCCGCCGACGCGCTGGGTGGGGGAATCGGGCGTTACCAGTTCGGGGTTCCCGGTTTCCAGTTGCTGGAGTTCTTTGTAGAGAAGGTCGTATTCGTGGTCGGAGATTACGGGCGCGGCATCAACGTAGTACAGCCGGTTGTGGCGGTTGAGTTCCTGCCGGAGCTGGTCGATCCGTTTGCTGGCCTCAGCCTTGTTCATAATCTATCCACCACGAATAAACACGAATGGACGCGAATGGAAGAACAAACAGGCGCCACCGGTTTCGTGTTAATTCGTGTGTATTCGTGGTTGGTCCCGCCTTCGTAAAGCCGCCAGAAAGGCCAGCATCCCTCCGGCTGCGTCGGCGACCCAATCGAAGACATCCACGCTGCGCGTGGGCGTGAACGACTGGTGGAACTCGTCGAACGCGCCGTACGCGGCGGTGATGAGCAGGGCGAGGAGCGCGGCTTTGAGGGGAGGGCGGCGCTGCTCGTAGAAGAAGGCGAGGAAGAGCAGGATCGACAGCATGCCGAAGAGGCCGAAGTGGAACACCTTGTCCACGCCCTCGAACAGCGGAACGTGCTCCTTGGACGGCAGGCAGCTCATGAGAAAGATGCCGGCGGCCCAGGCGATCGGCGGTGTCCAGTAGAACAGTTTTGCCTTCGTCATGTGCGGCAGAGTAACGGGTTGCGTTTCGAGGCACAAGCCGGCCGTTTTTTGTTTTGATGGATAGACCCTCTTTCGCTACCCTGCACCGTCGCGTTCAGTCAGTTGATGGGTCGGAAATGAGAAAACGTTCAGGCATACAGCCGTCGGGCAGACTGCACCTCGGCAATTATTTCGGCATGATGAAGCCCGCGCTGGAGCTTCAGAAACAGGGGCAGGCGTACCTTTTTATTGCGGACTACCACGCGCTGACCTCCGTGACGGATGCTGCGGCGTTGCGGCAGGGGAGCATCGACGTGGCCCTGGATTTCCTGGCCGCGGGCCTGGACACGGATAAGACTCTTTTTTACCGCCAGAGCGACATCCCCGAGGTCACCGAATTGAGCTGGCTGCTGTCGGTCGTGACCCCGATGGGCCTGCTGGAGCGGTGTCATTCCTACAAGGACAAGGTGGCCAAGGGCCTGCCGGCGACGCACGGCCTGTTTGCGTATCCGGTGCTGATGGCCGCGGACATCCTGATCATGAACTCCAACGTGGTCCCCGTCGGCCGCGACCAGAAGCAGCACGTGGAGGTCACGCGCGACATCGCGATCAAGTTCAACAACATCTACGGCCAGGTGTTCACGATCCCGGAGCCGCCGATTCGCGAAGAGGTGGCCGTGGTGCCGGGCGTGGACGGGCAGAAGATGTCGAAATCGTACAACAACACCGTGGAGATCTTCGGGGACCTGAAACAGGCCCGGGCCAACATCATGAAGATCGTCACGGACAGCAAGAGCGTGGCGGACAAGAAGAACCCCGACGAGTGCAACGTGTTCGCGTTGTACCGGCTGTTCGCGACCGATGCGGAGCGCGAGGCGATGGCGGCGCGGTACCGCGAGGGCGGGCTGGGGTACGGCGAGGTCAAGAAGGCTCTGTTCGAGAAGTTCGAGGCGCATTTCACGCCGCTCCGGAAGAAGCGCGAGGAACTTCAGAAGAACATGGATTACGTCCATTCCGTCCTGCGCCAGGGCGCCGATCGCGCCCGAACGGAGGCGGTGGGCACGCTCAAGAAGGCGAGACAGGCGGTAGGATTGGAGTGACGGGCAAGGAATCCCAGTACTCCATCACTCCAACACTCCAGTTTCGATATGGCTGCTCAAGAGGAATATAAAGTTCAACTCGAGGTTTTCGAGGGTCCGCTCGATCTTCTCCTGTACCTGATCAAGAAGGACGAGCTGGATATCCACGATATCCCGATCGTGCGCATCACGACCCAGTACATGGAGTACATGGACCTGATGCGCATGCTGGACCTGAACATCGCCGGCGAGTTCATCGTCATGGCGGCGACGCTGATGATGATCAAGAGCCGCATGCTCCTGCCGCCCGAGGAGCGGGCCGCGATGGAGGAGGAAGAGGAGGAGGATCCTCGCTGGGACCTCGTGCGGCAGTTGGTGGAGTACAAGAAGTTCAAGGACGCGGCGATGCACCTGGAAGGCCTCGAGGAGCGCCAGGCGGACGTGTTCGGGCGCGGGAGCGAAGGCGCGACGCTGGGGCCGGCGGGCGATGTGGCCCTGCACGACGTGAGTATTTTCGACCTGATCAGCGCGTTCAACGACGTGCTGAAGAAGGTCAAAACGGAGGAACTCAAGGAGATCTTCGCGGAGCGGTACACCGTGGCCGAGAAGATCGACATGATTTCGGAAATGATCAAATCAAAGGACCGGATTCCGTTTTCGAATTTGTTCGTGAACGTCGGATCCCGGCATGAAATTGTCTGCACGTTTTTGGCCGTGCTGGAGCTGATCCGGCTGAAGCAGATCGTGGCCCAGCAGGACAAGGCGTTCGGCGAAATCCTGATCGTGAAGACCGCGGTGTGAGGAATTCCCATGAGCGATGTGAATGTTCTTCCTGAACTGAAACAGATTGTCGGCGCTTTGCTGTTCGTGTCGAAGCAGCCGTTGAGCGTCGCGGACATTTGCCGGGTGCTCAAGCAGGTGGCCGAAGTCTGGGGCGGGAACACGAAGGATTTTGCCGCGGCCACGGAAGAGGACATCCAGGGCGCGCTCGACCAGCTCCGCGCGGACCTCGCCGAGAAGCGGCTTGGGGTGCATGTGACCGAGGTGGCGAACGGGTTCCGCTTCGAGAACGACGCGTCCTGCGGGCCGTGGCTGAGGCATCTGCTGGAGCGCGGGAAGCCCACGCGGCTTTCGCGCCCGGCGCTGGAGACGCTGGCCATCATCGCGTACCGCCAGCCGATCCTGCGGTCGGAGATCGAGGCCGTGCGCGGTGTCCAGGTGGACCAGATCATCCGCAACCTGCTGGAGATGCAGCTGATCAAGATCGTGGGCCGCAGCGAACTGCCGGGCCGGCCGTGGCAGTTCGGGACGACCCAGAAGTTCCTGGAGCATTTCGGACTCAAGAACCTCATGGACCTGCCCGGTGTCGAGGAACTCCGGCGATTGGAGGACGACCAGCTTCGAAGGACGGCCGCCGAAACTCCGGCGTCCGAAGGGGAAGCAGCGGCCGGGGAGGGCACGGCGCCCGTGGAGGGTGCGGCGGAGGGCGAGCCGGCCGGGGATGAGGCCGGAGAGCCCGGGAAAGAGGAATCCGCCGCGGTCGAGGGCGCGGAAGAGGAAGTTGAGGACGAGGACGAAGACGAGTACGACGACGAGGACGAGGAAGACGAGGATGAGGAAGAGGAAGAAGGGGAGGAATCGTCATGAGTCTCGATGATCTTCGGAAGAAAATCGATGCGATGGACGCCGACCTGATCCGTCTGCTGAACCAGCGCACGGAGGTCGTTCTCGAAATCGGCAAGCTCAAGCGCAGCAAGGGCGAGGAAGTCTATGTCCCGGCGCGCGAGAAGGAGGTCCTGGAGCGGGTGGCCCATCTCAACGAAGGGCCGTTGAAGGCGGACTCGGTGAAGTCCATTTACCGCGAGATCATGTCGGCCTCCCTGGCCCTCGAGCGCAACGTGGTCATCGCATACCTGGGCCCGTGCGCCACGTTCACGCACCAGGCCGCCCGCCTGCGATTCGGCGGAAGCGTGCAGTACATGGATTGCGAGACGATCAGCGACGTGTTTTACGCGGTGGAAAACAAGCGCGCCGATTACGGGGTTGTGCCGATCGAGAATTCCACGGACGGCGCGGTGACGCACACGTACGACCAGTTCACCGGCACGACGCTGAAAATCTGCGCGGAGATCTACCTGCCGATTTCGCACACGCTGATGGCGAACATTCCGCGCGCGCAGATCAAGCGCCTTTACAGCAAGCCCGAGGTGTTTGGGCAGTGCCGGCACTGGCTGCACGAGAACATGTCCGGCGTTTCGCTGGTCCCGGTGTCCAGCACGGCCCGCGGCGCGGAGATGGCGTCCCGGGAGCCGGAGTGCGGCGCGCTGGCGAGCACGCTGGCGGCCGAACTGTACGGCATGAACATCCTCGAGAATGACGTGCAGGACATGGGGGGCAACACGACGCGCTTCCTGGTGATCGCCAAGGCGTTCGGCAAGCCGACCGGCAACGACAAGACGTCCGTGTTCTTCGCGGTGAAGCACAAGGTTGGCGCGCTGTACGACGCGCTGTCCGCCTTCAAGGCGTACAGCATCAACATGACCAAGATCGAGAGCCGCCCGAGCAAGGCGAAGGCCTGGGAGTACTATTTCTTCGTGGATGTCGAGGGGCATTCGGAGGACGAGCACGTTCAGAAATCGCTGTCCGATCTGTCCGAGCACTGCACGCTGATGACGGTGCTGGGGTCGTATCCGAGGGCGGCCGAGGCGGATGAGTGAGTACGATTAGGATTACGATTACGAAACGGGACGAATTGTGAAACACCTGGCAAATCCATGGATCCACGGGCTGGCCTCCTACGAGGCCGGGCGGCCGATCGAGGAAGTGGCGCGCGAGCTCGGATTCAACGATGTCGATGAGATCGTCAAGATCGCGTCGAACGAGAACTCCCTCGGCCCGTCGCCGAAGGCGATGGCCGCGATGAACAAGGCTTCGAAGAAGATGCACATTTACCCGGACGGCGCGTGCTTCTACCTCCGGCAGGCGCTGGCGAAGCGGCTCAAGGTGCACATGGATGAGGTGCTCGTGGGCAACGGGAGCAACGAGCTCATCGAATTCCTGGGCCACACCTTCCTGGAGCCGGGCACGAACATTGTCATGTCGAGCGACGCATTTGTAATCTACAAGCTGATGGCGTCGGTGTTCCAGGCGCAGACGATCTCGGTG
>CALMZY010000349.1 GCA_937870865.1 uncultured Lentisphaerota bacterium
GGACGGGCTGAACTTCTGCATGACGCCCTGCCCGGCGCGCCTGAACGCGCCGCCTGCGAACAACCTGTGCCTTGGGCTTCAAGCCCGCAGCCGCTGCTCATTCAGAATGGCTCCTATAGAGGCTGTTTGATCACGACGCTGTAACTGTTACCCGCCGAGTCGGTCACGGTCACCGAGTTGTCGGGGTTGTGAGTGCGCGTGTAGACAACGCTGCTTCCGTTGTTCCGGTTCAGGCCGCCGAGGGCCGGATCGAAGACGGTCCACGTGTAGGGCGGAACGCCGCCGCTGGCGGTCAGGACCGCCATGTCCCCATCGATTTCCAACTCGCCCGGATTGGCGGTGGCGAGGAGCTCCGTCGACGGACCGCTGATGACGGCCACGGCGGCATACCCATCCCGGTCATACACGATCACGTCGTTCGGCTCGACCACCGAGGCGGTGTACACGGCCGTATCGGAGTTCCCCGATGCCGAGACGGTTCCGACGGAGTGCTTGGACGTATCCCACGTGTACGTTCCGTTTCCGCCGTAGGCGGTGAAGACGACCTGCTGGCCGACCGAGGTGATTTCGGCCGAATCAGGGCTGATGGACACGACCCGCGAGAAGGCCGAGTTGCGCGGATCCGAGATGAAGGGGTGATTTTCGAAATAGGAATCCAGATCGCCTGTGTCGGGGCTGTCCTCGTCCTCGCAACCCGTCAGAAGAAATGTGGGGGTGAGACTCAGGACCGCAATCACCAGTATGGACAGCAGATGCCGCGTATTCATCGGAGCTCCTTCATATGGTTTGTGCCTCGCCGGCAGGGCCGGCCAGTATCCAACCTTTTTCCGAACCTGTTCACAACTTCAAACACCACCCAACCCGTCGAACGCGAACCTAGACGCCCTCCGGCGCCTTGTTGGTCTCCAGCATGTTGAGCTTCAGCTTCCGGCCCCACATGGGATACTCCACGGTCATGTTCAGGACGTGCTTCGTCGGCATCATGTCCTGCGGCGAAATGCTGATTTCGGTGATGCAGAGCGCGGGGTTGCTTTTCTCAAGAACCTCCGCCAGATCGATCAACTGCTGATAACTGCACTCCGTCACGATGCGCACGCTGTAGGGCTTCACCGTTCGATCGGATTTGATGGCGCCGTCCCAGTAACCGGAACTCGATCCGACTTCCGCCACCGTCTGCACATCCACGCCCACCTGGCGGGCGTTGGCATACACCTTCTCCGTGACCCAGGAGAGCGGATTCTCCATGGGGACAATGTAGTTCGTCACGGCAAATCTGAATTCTTCCGTGTACAACGCGAACTCGGCGCGCAGCCGCGCATCCCCGCGCATCGTCGATTCCGCCTGGGAAATCTTCGCCCTCAATGAGTCCAGTTCGCTTTCGGACGTCGAACGGCTGGCGAAATACGGGGCCAGCACGAAGTAGTAGAGAGCCACAACTCCGCCCACCACCCACATGCCGATGAGCAGCAGCGCTTGTTTCTTCTCTTTTGACAGGCTTGCCCAGTCCATCCGAATTCCTCTATTGCGGGCCTTGCGGCGCCTTTTGCTCCTTGATCTCCCGCTTCTTGGTCTGGCCCTCGATCGAAAAAACGCGAACCGGCTCGCTCCCGTCCTGCGACATTTCCCTCTGGAGGCTGTTCAACCGTGGCGAGGTCTCGAATAGCGGCTTGAACAGAGTGTTGTTTCCAAACGTTCGCACGAACCGGACCACCACGTCTTCGGCCTGCGCGCCCCACGCCTTGCCGTCCAGCGTGATGCCGTACCAGCGCATCGCCTGGCCGGCTGGCCGGACAGCCGGCGCCGCCGTCTCCCCATCCGCGGGCGCCGCAACCGGCTGAATCTTCACAAACAGCTCACCTCGAATGCTCAGGCGCCGCAGCTGCACGGTCGGCGGACAGATCTTGCGAAGCTCGATCAGCAGGGGCTTCCATTCGATGCGCGAGGCCTGCCAGCCGCGAAGCTCCTGCTGGAACTTCTTCTCCGTGGCCAGGTCTTCCTTCATCTTTAGAATACTGTTGTACATGGGCTCCCGGACTTCCCAGATGTTGCGCGCGGACGCCAGATCCCTTTTCGCGGTCTGGTAGCGCATGTAGCCCAGCGTGCCGAAAATCATGAAAAGCGCAGCTGCAGTGCCGATGCTGACGTGAATCATGAACTTCACGCCGACCACACCCTGCCGGCGGGCCTCCGACGGATTCAAAAGATTGACGCGGATGCTCATTCTGCCAGAACCCCCAGGCACGCGCCCACGGCCGCCGCAAAGCGCGGCTCCTGGCCGGCCAAATCGGCGGGATACGCGCCATCGGCCATGCGAAGGTCGCCGAACGGATTCCACATGGCCGTCTCCACGCCCGTCGCGCCCCGGATTTCATCAATGCTGTACCGCAGGAGGCTCGCGCCGCCCGACAGGTAGCACTTCTTCACGCGACAGTCTTCCCGCCGCTCCACGAAATCCTTGGAAATGGTCAACTGGCGGAGAAACGGATCCATCACGGCCCTGACGGACTGCGAAATATCGAACGACCCGTCGGAGATGATGCCGCGCGCGGTGTCCCGATCCACGTTCAGCTGCTGCTGGACTTTCGTCACGATGGACTCCGTGCCGAGATCGAACTTCCGGACCAGCACGAGCACGCCCTTGTTGAACAGCGCCATGAACGTGAGGCGCGCCCCCGCATCAATCACCGCCACCGCGTCCTGTTCGTGCGCCTTGCCGGGCCCGTACAGAAATGCGGAAAGCGTCGAAAGCCCTGCGATTTCAAGCGCGCACGGCGCCGGCGCGCCGACCGCCACGAGGCTCAGAACCGACTGCGCCTCTTTTTCCGGCAGGCCCACCACGAGGAGCTTGGTCTCCTGCTTGCCGCGCCCGGCCAGCGCCACGGCGTATCCCACGCGGTAATCCTGGCCGAGCCCCACGTGCTCGCGCACGTGTTCGTCGTCGATCTGCGCGGCGCTCGCGCCCTGCAAGCTCAGGATGCGCACGGAACTGCCGTCACCCGAGATGGTGAGCGCGGCGTAATTGGTGAGCAGATTTTTCGGAAGGGACAGGCCTGGCTTCTCGGATTCTTCGCTGACCTCGAGCGGGATGGCCGGAAGAGCCGCCACGCCGGTAACGAGAAGGCCTTCCTTCGTTTTCTTCATCCGGACGGCCTTCAAGGCAGTCGTCGCGAAGTCCAATCCAATCACATCGGATGGACCCTTTCTCTGTCCTCCCTTGAATGGAAGCGCAAATCGCATCAGATAGTCGCAATTTTTAACGAGCGTGTAAGGAAATAGCAAGTGCTATGCCTGTTTCTCCATACATTCCCGTGGCGACAGAAATCGCTCTCGCAAACCCGTTTCGCTCGAGCAGGAGACCAGGACAGGCGTCGGCAAGGACAAATGATTCGCGACATCGCGAACGATCCGTGAAGCAAGTCTCATGCCGGAAACGGCCGGACACAGGAAAGGAGACGTTCGAGGCTCGAACAGCGCGGGCTTCTTGCTGAGGCAATCGTTGCAACCACCAACAACAGAGGGCGCGCCCCGGTCGCCCGGGACGCGCCCCATACACGCAACACAGGAGGCTTGTACCGTTTACATTATTTCTGCCATGCAATCACACCGACCCGGTCACCCGTCGTGGCCTCGCCGCTTCCGCCACTTCCTACCGGCGCAACCGGCGTCGAATTTTCGTACGTCAACAGGCTCCACGAGCCGCTGGCGTCGAAATCACCGTTGACGATGATCGACCCGGTGTGGTCGCCGCTTCCGCTCTTGTCAAACCCCCCCGTCTTGGCGTAGATCAGCCCGTGCGACTTGCCGCTGCCGCTGATATCCACCGTGCCGTCTCGCGAGACAAACGCAGGGAAGTTGCCTACCTTGACCTGATCGCCGCTTCCCGTGATGTCAATATCACCGGTCGCGATGAAACAGCCGGTCTGCTTCCCTGACGTCGCAATCTTCAGGTTTCCATTCACCCACATGATCCCGCCGTCCGGAGCCAGATCACCCGATGACGCCGGAAAATGCTGGTTGCCGTTCAGCACCTCCCCGTGCGCCAGCGCATGGTTGTAATACGGGGTCAGATCGATATCCGGAATGACAACATTGGGCACCGCTCCGACCGTCTTGCTCCCCGTAATGGCGCTGCCGCTGGCGGTAATCACCGGCGCGGCCGCATTCCCCGATATCTTCGTGGACCCCGTCAGCCATACCTTGACGCTGGACGAGATGTTGCCGGTCACCTGCTTGCTGCCCGTCATCTTGAACTGGCCGTTGCCGTGCAGCTTGCCGGTGCCGACGTTGATATTACCGCTTCCGCTCCAGCCCATCGGGCCGCCGGAAACGATCGCGAAGGTGTAGGCACCGACCGCCGGGGGAACCGCATTGGTCCCGCCGGGCGAACTGGTGCCTGCCGCGAAGTTCTGGATGTCGCACATGACGTTCACCGTCGAATGGCCGCGCTGGCCAACACAACTGATGACCGCCTTGTTCGTTCCAACCGACGTGATGGTAACGTCATACGTTCCGTCACCATAGGACGTCGGAGGGAAACGCGAGGGATCCAGCCTGAGGGCGAAGTTCGTCTTCAGAAGGCTGTAGGCCTGGTTGGCCCCGCCTTCCGCGTACGCCTGCGCCTTCAGGTAGTCGCGGACATGCGTTACCGCGAACGCCTGCTGCTTGGCATCCTTGACCATGTAGGCCACGGTGCCAACGACCAGGAGCATAATGATCATCAGGGTCAACAGGGCGGCCCCGCGCTTTTGCTCCCGGTTATAAGTTGCTCTTACTGCTCTCATGGTACACCTCCTACTACTTGCCTGTGTTTCTCGGCTCTACTTCCGCCGACACGGTCGACGTAAGCAAGTTGCTCGTGCCCGCCGCGGGGGAAAATCCCCGCACCCACTCGAAAATCGTCAGGTCGATCGTCACGCCGCGCTTGATGATGTTGCTGCCGTCCAGCAGGATTTCGAAAATGCCGTTGCTGGGCGACTGGGTGATGGTCCCTCCGATGTCCGCCACGCGGGTCTCGCCGTTCCACGTCACGGTGAAATCCTTCAGCTTGGCCACGTTGTTAAACGAACTGTCCGAAAACATCTCCGACTGCACCTGGACGTAACGTTTGCTGGGCGGATTGATCGCGCCGCCGGCGGACATCGGCGCGATGTTCGACCACGACGTCGCGTCGGACATATCCTCATTGTTGGCGGTCCGCAGCCTCATAAACAGTTTCGTGCCGGTCGGCTTGGAATCGTTCCACGTCAGGTTCTGGTATGTCGGCGCGTTGATGTGCGTGTCCACGATCTGCGACGTCCACGTGCCGTTGCTCGCCGCGAGACAGTGCACGTGGTCGACGGCATAGAGATACGGCGAGATGGCCAGGTTGGAATAGGAACTCCAGTTCGCGGCCTGCGCGACGGACAGATCGGGCGCCGAAGTGCGATCGATGATGTAACAACCCGGAGGCACCGGATTCGACGGGCTGACCTGCTTCTGCTCCCAGCGGGTGCAACCGGACCTGTCTCCGTCGTCGGCAACCAGGAATGAGAAGAAGTAGCTCTTTTCGCGCTCGATGTAGATCGGCGTGCTATTCAGAGGCTCGAACCGCGCATACTGCCCCCTGGTGATCGTGGTGCCCGGAGTCGAGGAACTGCCGTTGACATACATTGTGACGCCCACGTCCTTCGCATTCGGCGTGAAGTTGGTGTCCGAGGCGCATTCCGCGAAATACGCACCCAGGACATTCAAATCCGCATTCGACGCGGAATAGAGCCAGATGCAATGCAACTGGCCGCTGTTCTTGATTCCATTTCCGTCCTGCATGTCAGCGCCGCGAAGTAAAACACGGATTGCCGCCCCCTGCACTTCCAGTCCGGCCGTCTTGTCGGGCTCCTCATCCAGCGTCTGAAAGGACGCGCGCCAGTTGGTCGTCTGCGGCATGCAGCAAACGATGTAATCCTTGGGCGTCCATGTTTCGACAAAATCCACGAGCGCGTCATCGCACTGCGAACCCGTTGTCCGGAAGTTCGTCTCCTCCCACCGATCGTTGGACATCGTCAGCGTGAACGAATTGCTGGGCGCCGTGGCCGGAAAACTCAACTGGTAGTTTCCGTCCCACGAACCGCCGGACATGTACTGCGCCATCGGTGCAGCACCCACGCTCGCGTAAACGGTCTGCGCCTCCGCCTCGCGCGGCACGCCGCAGGGAGACATGACGATGCTGTCCAAGTCAATCCGGTACCCGCTGCTCGACGCGTTCTTGCCCACCACCTTGAAGGTGAAGTAATGGGGGCCCGGCGTGAGAAGCGCCGACCCGAACACCACCGACGGGTCGCGCGTGACCGAAGGCCGGTAGGCGTCGTACTGCGCGCCCTTCCCGTAGATCTTCCACTCAAACAGGTTCCTGAACAGCGTGCTCGTATGCGCCGTCGCCGAGTCGGGAGTCATCGTCCCGTTCCCGTAGGTCACCACGCTGTCGATCTGCGCCTGCATCTCCGCCGGCGTCCGATTCGTATTCCGCGGATCGAAGATGGTTTTTCGCAACTCGTTCGGCGTGCCGGCCCAGACGTGATAAATGACGGTCTGGTCCCAGATGATATGCCCATCGGCGTCCATTTCAAGCACGCCATTGCCGTCGTCGTCCCGGGCCAGAGGAAGGCTGATCGCCGTGTATGGGCCGGGACCGGCGGGATAGTAGTAAATCTTGTCGATCGACGAGAGCCGGAGATCGGCGCGAACACGCTCCATGGCGGAGCGGACATCCATGTCCAGCTTGTTCTGAACCGAGATCATCTTCTCGCCGCGAAATACGTACAACCAGCCCGTGAGCGCCATGCCCAGCCCGAGCGAAAGAATCGCCGCAGAGACCATGATCTCGACCATGGTGAAGCCGAAACGAAGATGGCAGACCCTCTTCATTAGTCATCCACCTCTTGTAAGTACTCCGTGAACAGCGTTCGTATCGATTCGTTGTCCGGCGTAAACAAACCCGTGTGCGGGTTCCTGATCTTCACGGTGACGATGACTTCCGTGAGAGCGGACGCCATGCCGTGAGCCGCCGCGTAGTTGGTGTCGACAGACGTGGTGCGGCGAAACCACCCTTTCGGATCCGGGTTGCCGTTGTCGTCCACCGTCAAATCCGTTTCGGCCATGAGCTTGAGGTCGTCGTAGAGGAAGTTGCGCGCCCTCTCAAGCCGGTTCTTGGCAAGGCTGATCGCGATGTAGTGCCGGCGGGCAGACCGGCTCAACTCGGATGATTTGTTGATCAGCAAGTACGAACTCGTCAGG
>CALMZY010000350.1 GCA_937870865.1 uncultured Lentisphaerota bacterium
GAAAGTGCGAGATTGAAGAACGTGATGAACACTCAAGAGCAACGCGCGATGCGGTTGAAGTTGATGGTTTTGTTGTCCTCCGTGCTTCTTGGTGCGTTTGTTCATTTCTCGAACGCGGCCGTTCTTGCAGACCGCCCTTCGGTGAGCAACTACGCGTATGCTGTGGATTTCGGGACGTGGTGCGGGAGGGCGATTGCCGAACGCAGTTCGGCAATTGGATGTTCCGGCAGGATATTGCCAACAAGCGATTCACAACAGGATTTTGTTCATAATGTGAAATATTGCGTATCACAAATAGCCCCTCTGTATGTGGATCAGTTTCGGGCGGATGGAGGTGGTTTTTTGAGCTGGCTTGCGGACGCGAGTCATCCGTATTTTCCGATGTATACGACGACAGGGTTGCTCGAGCAGGTGTCAGCGCCGACAAACTACTTCATCACGACCCCATGGCGACCAACAGACGGAAGCGGTTCTGGATCGACGACCGATTACACTTATCCGCCGTATGACACGCGAAGCTATGGGTGGATGTATCTCAAATCCATCATCACGAACCTGTTTCTTCTGGTCCTCGACGGGAATCGAATCCCCTACGCGACGCAGTATTTCACGAACTCGCCATGGATGTACAACAGCATAGGCGATTGCAGCCGTTGCAGTGGGGATTGTCCCGACTACTCAGAGGGTGTTGAAGGGCCCGCAGCCTTTGTGTGGTCAGGTGGATTCGTGTCAAATTCCAGCGTGGTGTATGGGTCTATTGCCGGCGATTGGAGCTACAGCTCCTGGAAAAGTGAGAACGAATACCGACTGGGATGTACTATTGTGAACAAACACGCGGGAGGCTGTGCCTCGAAATGGTCCACGATCAGTTATAAAATGGTCGGAATGCGAACTGTCGACAGGCCGACAACCGCTGTGTTCTACAACCATTCATCTTTCACGGACATGGATGCCGGCAAAACCAATTGCGTGGTTGTCCCTGACGATTGGGATTGGCCGGATGGATTTCATTATGCAGATCCAAGCTGCGAAGTTCTTATGCCTGTAACGGATTTTACCAATGCATGGCAGATTACCGCCGTGGGCAAGAGCTTTTTTGCGTCAAACGAGCCGATATCGGTAAATGCCTTGTACCCTTACAATCCCCCCGAGATCAGATATGGTTCATACTCATGGACGTTAAACGAAAATGATGAAAGTGGCTTTTACTTTGACTATTGGCATGAGGAAGGATTTCAATTCAGAAATATCTACTCTCAGATTGATCTGACTAAAATTCTTCTGACCGTGCAATTTGAGTGCCAGTGATCGGTTTGGCGTGTGCCTGCTTGGGCTGCGCGTCTCTCTGTAATTGCGAGCTTCAGCGGTTGACATTTCCCGCTTTTCTGGTAATCGTATCGCCCTCTTTACGGAAGGGAGTTGGATATTATGTCACTGCATGCGAGTCTGAAATCGGCGACAAAGATCACGACGAAGCGAAACGTCCTGAAGCGGTTCGAGCGCATTGACGCGCTGAAGAAGCAGGGGAAGTGGAAAGCCGGCGACCGCGCGTACGGACTGCCGAAGACGAAGTCCAGCTAATCAGAGATCCAGAAGTCAGAGATCAGAGGTCAGCGGTCAGAGGGCACAAGGTAATGCTTGTGCCTTCTTGCTTTCTGACCTCTGATCTCTGACCTCTGTCCCTCACCCGTAGTGATTTTTCAGGAAGTGGTCCTTCAGGTACGTCATTGCGGATTCCAGGTCGGGCAGGATCTTCGTGCAGTAACGCACCATCCACGGCGAGGAGTCCTTGAACGAATACGGGGAGAAGGCGACGACGAATTTGCCGAGGTTCTGCGAGGCGTAGAAGACCTCCATGGCCGTGCCGATGGACGGCTTGTTGTAGTTCACGAGCAGGATATCGGCGTCGCGTACGTCCTGGAGGTCGAACTCGACGATCTCGTTGGCGCTGTCGACCTCGCGGTCCTTGAAGTTCCTTCGCATCGGGTCGAGCAGGAGGAAGTCCTTGCCGAGCACCTTCTTCGCCAGCTCGCGCCACGCGCGCGCCGCGCCCTCGTGCTCGTCCATGATCGGGCCGCTCAGGTAAACCTTCTTCTTGGGTGCGCTTTCTTTGTTCATGATGAAATCTGGTTCTGTTGTTCTTGGTGCTTTGTTCTTTGTTACTGTTTCCGGTGATCTCGTTCAAACATAATAGGTTGCGCGGAGGGCCGTCTGACTATATATGTTGCGAAATCTTTTTCTGCCATTACACATAACCAAGCACCAAGCACCAAGAACAACACAACCATGCACTGGTCGAAACAACTGATTCCGACATTGAGGGAGGTTCCGCAGGAGGCGGAAATCCCGAGTCACCAACTGATGCTTCGCGCGGGCCTCATCCGCAAGTTGAGCGCGGGCCTCTACACGTTCCTGCCGCTGGGATTCCGCTCCCTGAAGAAGGTTGAACGGATTGTCCGCGAGGAAATGGACCGCGCGGGTGCGCTGGAGATCCTGATGCCGGCCCTGCACCCGCAGGAAATCTGGGAGAACACGGGCCGCTTCGATGTCCTGAAGGACGTGATGTTCAAGATCAAGGACCGGCAGGAACGGAAGCTGGTCCTCGGCCCGACGCACGAAGAGATCGTCACCGACCTGGTCTCGCACGAGATCAACTCGTACCGGCAGCTTCCGGTCAACCTGTACCAGATCCAGACGAAGTTCCGCGATGAGATCCGCCCGCGCTTCGGCCTGATGCGCGCGAAGGAATTCATCATGAAGGATGCGTACAGCTTCGATGCGGACTGGGACGGCGCGGAGAAGAGCTACCAGGCGATGTACGAAGCCTACAAGCGCATCTTCAAACGCTGCGGCCTGCGGACGAAGATCGTCGAGGCGGACACGGGCGCGATGGGCGGCAGTTCATCGCACGAGTTCATGGTGCTCGCGGACGCGGGGGAGGACGGGCTGGTGGAGTGCGGGAGCTGTCCGTACGCCGCGAACCTGGAGCGCGCGGAAAGCGTGCTGCGGTCCGCCGTGACGTTCGACGGCGCGGAGAAGATGCCGGAGGTCGTCGCGACTCCGAATCGACGGACGGTTCAGGAGGTCTCGAACTTCTTCAAGTCGTCGCCGGCGCGCCTGATCAAGACGCTCATCTACATGGCGGACGACAAGCCCGTCGCCGTCCTCGTCCCCGGCGATCGCGAGGTCAACGAGATCAAGTTGAACCGCGCTCTTTCCGCGAAGTCGCTTGTCCTGGCCGACAACCCGACGATCGCGCGCGTAACGGGCGCGCCGGTGGGATTTGCCGGGCCGGTTGGGCTTTCGCTGCCGATCTACGCGGACCACAAGCTCAAGGGATACCAGGGAGCGATCACGGGCGCCAACCAGGCGGACGCGCACCTGGTGAACGTGGATCTCGAGCGCGACGCGAAGGTCACGCAGTTCGTGGACGTGACGTCCGCAAAAGGCGGGGACGGGTGTCCTCGTTGCGGCAACGGCACGCTCAACGAGAAGCGCGGCATCGAGGTCGGCCACGTGTTCAAGCTCGGAACAAAGTACAGCGAGAAACTCAGCGCGCTCTACAAGGACGCCGAGGGCAAGGAGCATCCGGCGATCATGGGCTGCTACGGAATCGGGGTGACGCGGACCCTGCAGGCGGTCATCGAGCAGTGCTTCGATACCGACGGGATCATCTGGCCGATCACGATCGCGCCGTATTCCGTCGAGGTCCTGGTCATCAACGCCCAGCACGCGGAAAGCGCGAAGGTCTCTGTGGAGATCGTGGCGGCGCTGAAGGCGGCGGGCATCGACGTGCTCTACGACGACCGCGACGAGCGGCCCGGGGTGAAGTTCAAGGACGCGGATCTGCTGGGCATTCCGATCCGGGTGAACGTGGGCGAAAAATCCCTCGCGAAGGGCGTCGTGGAGATCAAGATGAGAAAGACGAAGGAATTGCGCACGGTCCCGGTGGCCGAGGCCGTGAACAAGATCCTGTCGACCATTCGCGAACTGAACGACGAAATCAACGGGTGAGGAAATGGCGAGAAAAGGGCGGGTTGGAGGCACAAAATCCTTTCTTCTCACGGCAATTGCCCTGCTGGCGCTGGGGGTGTGGGCGGTGAAGGATGGATGGTTCCCGTCGGCGGACATGGAGAAGCACCAGCTGTTCAACCAGACCCTGGCGGTCATGAGCCTTCTGGGTTCGGCGGTGTGTGCGTATATTCACTATCTGGTGAAGTAGCGGTTTGGGGTTTCCTATTTCCCCTTGACCATTCATGCAAGAATCCTAATATCGCATTATAAAGCAGTTACTGCGACGGATGAGGATACGGAAAGGCGGCGACCCATGACTGAGCCCGAGACAGCAGGAGGAGGAAAAGGTACCATGACAAAGCGTGATCTCGTGGTGCGGATCGCCGATGAAACGGGTTTGATTCAGCAGGACGTCTACGCCGTCATCCAGAAGACGCTGGACTACATCGTCGAGAATCTCGCCAAGGGCGAGAATGTGGAATTCAGGAATTTCGGGGTCTTCGAAGTCCGCGAGCGGAAACAACGTATCGGGCGGAATCCGAACAAGCCGTCGCAGGTGGTGACCATTCCGGCGCGCAAGGTCGTGAAGTTCAAGCCCGGCAAGGTGATGAAGAAAATCATCACCGGGGTGTGATGATTCCTTCGCGAGCCCTCTCATGACCTCTCCAGCTTCCCAGCCCGTTCAGGGCATGTCCGATCTTGGTCCCCCGGAAATCGCTGCGTGGCAGAAGATCGAGGAAAAAGCCAGGCAGGTTCTCTCCCTGTATCATTTCTCCGAAGTCCGCACGCCGGTTCTTGAGCACACGAGCGTTTTCACGCGTTCGCTGGGCGATACGACGGACGTGGTGCAGAAGGAAATGTACACGTTCGAGGATCGCGGCCGCCGGAGCCTGACTCTGCGTCCGGAGGGCACCGCCGGGGTCATGCGCTACGTGGCGGGGCAGGGCGCGGAGGCGCTGGATGCGCGCCTGTATTACCTCGGCCCGATGTTCCGGTGCGAGCGGCCTCAGGCCGGGCGCAAGCGCCAGTTTCACCAGCTCGGAGTGGAAGCGCTGGGCGCGCCGAGCGCGGCGGCCGATGTCGAAGTCATTGCGCTCCAGCAGCACATTTTTTCGTCGTGGGGTCTTCGCAACTGCCGCGTGGAGGTCAACACGCGCGGAACACCCGAGGATCGGAAGACCGTTTCGGAAGGGCTTGTGAATGCCTTGAGGCCGCACGCGGACAAGCTGTGCGAGGATTGTCGCCGGCGGCTCGAGACGAACGTCCTTCGCGTGCTCGACTGCAAGAACCCGGACTGCGGGAAGGTCGTCGATCAGCTTCCGCCGGTCACCTCGTTCATGTCGGAGGTCTCGCGGAAGTACCTGGATGAAGTCATGCGCCTTCTGGCCATGCTGAACATCCCGGCAAAGCTCAACCCGCGGCTCGTGCGCGGGCTGGACTACTACGTGCACACCGTCTGGGAGGTCCGCCACCCCGGCCTGGGGGCGCAGGACGCGATTTCCGGCGGCGGCCGCTACCGGATCGATATCGGCGGCAAGGCGATTGACGGTGTCGGCTTCGCGGTCGGGCTGGAGCGGGTCCTGGCGGCGCTCGAGCACGACAAGCCCGAGGGCCTTCGCGCGGCGTCGAACCCCGTGGCGTGGATCATTTCCATGGGGGAGAAGGCGATGGAGGAGAATCTTGTTCTTGCCCAGACCTTGCGCCTGCGTGGTATACAGTGCGGGCTCGACCTCGCGGGGCGGAGCATGAAGGCTCAAATGCGGGAGGCCAACCGGTCGCAGGCCGCGTACGCGATCATCCGCGGGGACCGCGAGATGGAAGCCGGCGTGTTGGTCCTGAAGAACATGGTGGACGGCGGCCAGGAGGAACTGGAACTGCCGGCCCTGATTGAAAAACTTGTCGGCGCGAGCCGTGGAGAGGTTGCGAAAACATGATGCGGACACATACTTGCGGAGAGTTGCGGAAGGAACACGTCGGGGCGAAGGTCCGCCTCTGCGGCTGGGTGGAGACCGTGCGCGACCACGGCGGCGTGATTTTCATCGACCTGCGCGACCGCTACGGCATGACGCAGGTGATTTTCGACCCGCGCGATTCGAAGGAGGCGTGGGACCTCGCGCAGGGCACGCACGGCGAGTACGTCATCCAGATCGAAGGCGTGGTCGAGCCCCGCCCGGCGGACATGGCCAACCCGAAGCTCGCGACGGGCGACATTGAAATCCGTTCCAACTTCATCCGGGTTCTGAACAAGAGCAAAACGCCGCCGTTCCCGCTGGACGATGAGTCCGCCGCGAAGGTCTCCGAAGACCTCCGCATGACGTACCGGTATCTCGATCTGCGCCGTAAGAGCATGCAGGTCAGCCTGCGCAAGCGCCATGAAATCGTGCAGGCGATCCGCGTGTATCTTGACCAGGCCGGCTTTACCGATATCGAGACGCCGATGATGACGAAGAGCACGCCGGAAGGCGCGCGCGATTATCTCGTGCCGAGCCGGATCGTGCCGGGCTGTTTCTACGCCCTGCCGCAGTCGCCCCAGCAGTACAAGCAGCTCCTGATGCTCGCGGGCATGGACCGCTACTACCAGGTCGCGCGGTGCTTCCGCGACGAGGACCTGCGGGCGGACCGCCAGCCGGAGTTCACGCAGATCGACATGGAGATGTCCTTCGTCACCCCCGAGGATGTGTACGGGATCATCGACGCAATGCTCGCGGTCCTGATGAAGGCCGCCGGCCACGGCGAACTCCAGCTTCCGCTTCCGCGGATGAAGTACGACGACGCGATGAACAAGTACGGCAGCGACAAGCCGGACCTTCGGTTCGGCATGGAAATCACGGATGTGTCGGAGGTGTTCAAGGATACGAAGTTCAACGTGTTCGCGAAGGTGCTGGGGAAGGGCGGGGTGGTCAAGGCGATCAACGCCAAGGGGCTGGGGAACACGTCGCTGAGCGTGATGGACGACTGGACCGTCATGGCGAAGGATTCCGGCCTCGGCGGGCTCGCGTACATCCGCGTTTCGCCCGAGGGCGAATGGAAGTCGCCGATCATCAAGTTCTTCTCGGACGCGGAGAAGCAGGGCCTGACGCAGAGACTCGGCATCGCCGCGGGCGACCTGATTCTGTTCGGCGCCGATACGGCTTCCGTGGTGAACGTCGCGCTGGGCCGCTTGCGCCTGATCGCGGGCGAGGCCGCGGGCGTCATCGCGAAGGACAAGTTCGCGTTCACCTGGGTAACGGACTTCCCCTTGTTCGAGAA
>CALMZY010000351.1 GCA_937870865.1 uncultured Lentisphaerota bacterium
TCTTCAGGGCCAGGCTCATGGCTCGCAGATTCGGCGCCGGAATTCCCGCGGGGTAATCGTCGCTCGCACAGAATTTCGGAGTGGCGCTCACGAGGATCAGTCCGGCGACTTTCTCCGGGCAGCGGGATGCGGTTTCCATGACCACCATTCCGCCCATCGACCAGCCCAGCAGATAGTGCTTCCCCGGTTTCTTCTGGAGAATCCCGGCGAGCGTCTCGCTGTACGCGGGCGCGAGTTCGTGGACGGAGAGGGTGGACACATCGAAGTGTTCAGCCAGCCTGTCCGCCAACGGCTCGAGATCGGAAGCCGGATGGCCCCATCCGCATATCAGGATCAGGGACTCCTTGCTCAAAGGACGCCCTCCTCTTTTGCCGCCGCGATGATCAGGCCCGCTGCGCGTGCCAGGTCGCTCTTCGAATGCTCAAGCGTGATGGAGAGTCTCAACCGGGCCGAGCCTTGCGGAACGGTCGGAGGCCTGATGGCGACGGCCAGGATGCCCGCCGCGCGCAGCCGCTCGGCGAGGGCCAAGGCCTTCGAGTTCTCGCCCACGACAATCGGGACGATCTGGCTGGCTGACTGAAGGGTGTCCAATCCCGCGTCCTTCAGACGGCTTCGGAATCCATCCGCCCGCTTGAGCAGTTCGCTGCCCATCTCCGGGGATGCCTGCAGGATTTCCAGCGCGGCGATGGATGAAGCGACGACAGAAGGGGGCAGCGCGGTTGTGTAAATCAATGCCCGGGCCCGGTTTACCAGCAGTTCCCGCATTGGAACGGAGCAGGCGACGAACCCGCCGTAGCTTCCCGCAGCCTTGCTGAGCGTTCCCATCGAAAGGTTCACGGACGATTCGAGCCCGTGTTGGCGGACAAGCCCGCCGCCGCAGGGCCCGAAGACGCCCGTCGCGTGCGCCTCGTCGACCATCAGCATGGCTCCGTGTCGTGCCGCCGCTGCGGCGATCTCGGGAAGCGGCGCGAGGTCGCCGTCCATGCTGAATACGGATTCGGTGACGACCAGCCGGCGCCCGGCGGATTTCTTTGCCAGCAGTTCCTCGAGATGCCGGACATCGTTGTGGCGGAACCGCAGGAGCGTGGCGCGGCTGAGCGTGACGGCATCGATCAGACTGGCGTGCACGAGCTTGTCGGCCAGGACCGTGTCGTCGCGGCCCACGACGGAGGGAATGATGCCGGAATTGGTCAGGAATCCGCTGCCGAACAGCAGCGCGGCGGGATAGCCCTTGAAGTGGGCGACTCGCTGTTCGAGTTCCTCGTGGAGGGGAAGGGTCCCGGTGACCAACCGGGACGCCGTGGCGCCCGCGCCGAACTCATCGAGCGCACGTTTCGCGGCGGAGACGACACGGGAATGCTTCGAAAGGCCCAGGTAATCGTTGCATGAGAAATTCAGAACTTCGCGTCCATCGAGGCGCAGCTTGCCGCCGGAGCCGGGATAGACAGAGGTCCGGCGCTCCGCGTGCTCCGCGCGGAGACCGGCCAGGAATTCTTCGATCCAGAACTCTCGGTTCATGGCTCGCGAATGTAAACGGTTCGTGGACACTTTTCGACACTTATGATAAGTGACCCGTTCATGAATTGGAACGAACTCAGCGCGAAGATTCTCGGCGGAAGATCGATTTCAAGGGATGAGGGCGTGCAGATCCTTCGCTCGTCGGATGACGAGCTTCTGGCTCTTCTGCAGGCCGCCTTTGATGTCCGCCGGGCATACTTCGGCCGCCGGGTGAATCTTCATGTCATTCAGAACGTGAAAAGCGGGCTGTGCAGCGAGGACTGCGCGTTCTGCAGTCAGTCCGCCGTTTCCTCCAGCCCGATCGAGCGGTATTCCATGCAGTCGCCGGAGGAGATCGTGGACGGGGCGAAGCGGGCGGACGAACTCGGCGCCGTGAAGTACTGCATGGTCGCCAGCTCTCGTGGTCCTTCGCAGCCGGAACTGACGGTCTTGTGCGACGCGCTTCGACGGATCAAGGGCCGCTCGAAACTGCATCTGTGCGTGTCGCTGGGGCTTCTGGATGAGGAGGAGGCGCGCGGCTTGAAGGCGGCGGGCGCGGACCGCATCAACCATAACCTGGAAACGTCGCGCCGGTTCTTTCCCTCGATCTGCCAGGCGCACGGTTACGATGACCGCATCCGGACCATCCGCAACGCGCAGGCCGCAGGACTTGAAATCTGCTCGGGCGGGCTGGTGGGCATGGGCGAAACACTGGAGGACCGGGTGGATCTGGCGCTGGAGTTGCGGGAGTTGAAGGTCAATTCCATCCCCGTCAACTTCTTCAATCCGCGCGCGGGCACGCCGCTGGAGAAGGTGGCGAAGATCAAGCCGGGCGACTGCTTGCGCGCGCTGGCGATGTTTCGGATGATCAACCCCACGTGCGACATACGCGCCGCGGGCGGCCGTGAGGCCTGCATCGGTCTTCTGCAGCCCCTGGTCCTGTATTCGGCCAATTCCATTTTCACGGAAGGCTACCTCACGACGCCGGGGCAGGGGTATTCCCGGGACCGCGCGATGATCGAGGACGCCGGCTTCGAGGTTGCGGCCATCGAGGCGTGATGTAAGATTCGTGTCGGCATGGATGTTGTCGAAATCCAGACGAAGAGCGCCCTGGTCAGGTCGGGTATTCCGGGCGTCAATTTCGTGATCAATCCCTATCTGGGTTGCGGCCACGGTTGCCGCTACTGCTATGCCGTGTTCATGCGCAAGTACTCCCGCCTTCACGCGAACGCCGCGTGGGGAAGCTTTGTCGAGGCGAAGGTCAATATCGTGGACGTCCTGCGCGCGGAACTGGCGAAGAAGCGCCATGCAGGCGCCGCGATGCTTTCCAGCGTTTGCGATCCGTACCAGCCCGCTGAGCTTCGGTACAGGCTGACCCGCGGTTGCCTCGAGGCGTTGCGGGAGTTCGGCTGGCGGATTGAAATCCTGACGCGGTCGCCGCTTGTCATGAGGGATGTCGATGTTCTCAAGACGAGCATCGGCGCGTCGGTGGGTTTTTCCATTCCGACGGACGACGACAGGGTCCGCAGAATCCTGGAACCGAATTCCCCGCCGATCGGCAGCCGTATCGCGACGCTGAAGAAGCTGCGCGAGGCCGGGGTGGAGACGTGGGCGTTCATCGGGCCCATCTTGCCGATGAATCCGAAGGCGCTTCACGACATGGTCGCCCCGCACGTCTCGTCGGTGATCATCAGCGCGTTGAATTATCGGAGCCAGGTGGCCGGCGTATTCAAGACGCATGGCTGGGGGTATGCGCTCGGGAACGACTATCAGAAGGGCACGCGGGCAGAGCTGAAGCGGCTTTTCGGTTGAAGGGCGGAGCGCAAGTAGTCCGAGGGATCCAGCAGTTTTGGAGGTTTCCCGCGCGCGAACCAGTTTCCGCCCGAGTATTCTTTCGAGTCCCTGGCCGGCGCGGAATACAGCTCGAAATGCAGCATGCTCACGCGGCGCTTGCTGATCATCTTTCGGATATAGGGTGGGGTTGACGAATCCGCGCGCTTCGGGTTCAGCACGCGGCCGACCACTCCGATTTGCTGGCCTGCGGTCACGCGCTGGCCCGTGCGGACAAGGACCTTCCCGAGTTCGGCATACCTGGCGACAACGCCACTCTCGTGCCGGATGAGGACAAAGAACGTGCGGTTCCAGTAGGCTCTCGTGAGCGGAGACGTGAAGTGGCCTCGGCGGACGACCTTCCCGGACTCGATGGCCAGCACCGGGCTTCCGGCGGGCGCAAAAAGGTCCACGCCGCAGTGGTGGCGGTCTCCACGCCATTTCCAGAAAGACCCGGTCGCCGATCTTCCGGGAAGTCTGCGGGTGAAGCCGCGTGGGACGGGCCAGAATTTCACTTGGGTCGTCATCCGATCGCGATCATGCGCTCGACGGAGCGCAGCGCGCGGACCCGGACGTCCTCGGGTACTTCGATCACGTAGCGGTTCAGCTTCAGCGAATTCAAGGTGTCCTGCAGGGTGATCTCGTTCATGTGCGGACAACGGATGCTGCAGATGCGGACCATTTCCTTGCCCGGGTTTTCTGCCGCGATGTTGTCGCCCATGCTGCATTCGGTCAGGAGGAGATAGCGCTTGGCTTTTGACTCTTTCACGTACTTGACCATTGCCGTTGTGCTTCCCGAGAAGTCGGAGGCGGCAACCACCTCGGGCCTGCATTCGGGGTGGGAGAGGACGAGGACGTCCGGGAACTGCCGCCGCGCGTTCTTCACATCGTCCACGATGAACCGTTCATGCACTTCGCATCGCGCATGCCAGCCGACCATCCACGGTCCCGATTCGGGCGCTTTCTCGCCGCGATCCGGGAAGAAGATTCTCCATCCCAGTTCCGCGGCGACGTTCCGCGCGAGGTATTCGTCGGGCAGGAAGATGACGCGATCGGTGTTCAGGGAACGGACAACTTTCACCGCGTTGCTGGACGTGCAGCAGACGTCGGTCTCGGCCTTCACATCGGCGTACGTGTTCACGTACGTGACGACGGGCACGCCCGGGAACTGCTGCTTGAGCTTGCGGACGTCGTCCGCGGTGATCCCGGCGGCCAGCGAGCATCCGGCTTTTTCGGCCGGCAGAAGCACTGTCTTCTTCGGACTGAGGATATTCGCGGTCTCCGCCATGAACTTCACGCCGCAGAACACGATCACGTCCGCGTCCGTCTGCGCGGCCTTGCGGCTGAGTTCCAAGGAGTCGCCGGTGAAGTCGGGAACGGAGTGGTAAAGCGCGGGCTCCATGTAGTTATGGGCGAGGATCACGGCATTGCGCTCTTTTTTGAGCCGCATGATCTCGTCGGCCAGCTCCGCCTTGTAGCGCAGTTCCACGTCGGGCACGACGTGGGCCAGTTTGGCCTTCATTATTTTGTACATCTGATCGACAGACATGGTGGTCACCTTCAAAAGAACATTAGCGCAGTTGCGCGGGGGATTCCACAGGGAATTCGGAACTGAGTCGGTGCGGTGAATAGAGAAGGCCACCGGCTTGGGCCGGCGGGTACGGAAGAAGGGTAGCCGCGCCCGCAAGGGC
>CALMZY010000352.1 GCA_937870865.1 uncultured Lentisphaerota bacterium
GTGCTGAATCTGGTGAAGGGCCCGGTTGTCCCCGGCCTGCATCAGGCCCCGACGTGGAGGGTCCTCTCCGAAGACGAATGGGCGAATGCCGAAGCGTCGCTGCGCCGGCGGATCGGGGGGTACACCGAAAACGGCCCGCGCAACTTCGAGGTGATGGGGCGCACGATCGCACGCCTGCGGGATGCGGGCGGCTTCCAGGTCGTGCTGCTGGAGTCCGTGAGGAACCCGCGCGCCGACCGGATCATGCGGGACTCGCCGGAGTGCAGCAAGGCGCTCACGATGTACGAGAACGATGTGCGAACCCATGCGGAAACGTGGGGCGTGCCGTACCTGGACATCACCGCAGAAGCGGAACTCGCGCCCGGTGAATTCATCGACACAAGCCACATCTGGGATACGGACGCCGCGAAACGGTACACGCGGGTGCTCGCGGCGCACCTGGCGGCGTTCATGAAGAACCCGCAAACCGGAAGGGAGGGATGACGATGGGGTTTCCCCGTCTGCTGGGCATCACCTTGCAGGCCCTGGTGCTTGGCACGCTGCTGTTTCTTGCCGTCGCGCGACTCGTGGGGCTGGAGTCGGGCGCGCGCATCTTCCGGTATCAGGCGTTCTAGGCGATGATACAATCCGGCGCCTTCTGGCTTGCGGTGTTGGCATCGGCCATCGTGTTCTGGCTGCTGCCGCTTCGTTTCCGCACGGGATTTCTAGCGCTCGCCTCGATGGGATACCTGGCCACTCTGGCGCCGTTCAGCGTACTGGCCCTGGCTGGGTGGACGGCGGCCTTCTACTATCTGGCGCCGCGCGCCGCGGGCGGGGACGGCGCGAACAACCGGCTGTTGTCCGTTCTGAACCTGGCCATCCTCGGCTACCTGGCGTATTTCAAGTACATTCCGCCCCTTGTGGAAGCCATATCGCCCGGCCCCACGGAGAAACAACTCATCATCCCGCTGGGCATCAGCTACTTCACGTTCAAGTTCATCCACTATGCGGTCGAAACGGCCCGGGGCAACATTCAGCACCGGTCGTTGCCGGATTTCTTCTGTTACACCTTCTTGTTTCCGACGTTTACGGCAGGTCCCATCGAGCGGTTCGACCATTTCATCGAGAACCGCGAGACCTCCTGGCAGGTGCAGTCGACGGTGGAGGGTCTCACGCGCATCATTCACGGGCTCGTGAAGAAACTCGTGATTGCCGAAATGCTTCTCAGGCCGCTGCTCCGGGATGTGACGCCGGCGTCGTTCGTGCTGCGGCTCGACCTGTTGCCCACCTGGAAGATCTGGGCCTACCTGGCCGTGATGTTTCTCATCTATTACATGGATTTCAGCGCGTACTCCGACATCGCGATCGGGATCAGCCGGCTCTACGGCATCCGGATCATGGAAAACTTCAATTTTCCCATTGTCGCCCCGAACATCAGCAACTTCTGGAAACGGTGGCACATGACGTTGTCGGGCTGGTGTCAAACGTACGTGTACATGCCGGTCATCGGGCTGACGCGCAACCCCTACCTCGCGACGGTCGCTTCGTTTCTGGTCATGGGATTGTGGCATTCCGGCACGCTCACGCGCGTGGGATGGGGCTTGTATCAGGCGGCCGGCGTCGCCGCGTACATGACGTGGACCCGGATTAAACGGGCCAAGCGGTGGCGTTTCATGGAGCGCGCACCCTGGCGCTATGCCAGCATCCCGATTACAATGATGTTTGTCGTGCCCAGCACGGCGTTTCTGATCATCGAATACCAGTTTCCCGTATACGCGGCGTTTCGGATCCTGGCGAGGCGCGTCTTTCTGCATCTGCCGGCGTGAGCGGAGAGGCTGCCGGGAACGCCGGGGCCGGCCACGAAACGCGGCGCCCGTACCAGCGGAGGTTGACAGGTCATGGTTCTGTATACCCTGTACGATCTGATCGAGAACAACCTTCCCGACCGTGCCGACAAGACCGCGCTGGTACTGGGGGACGCGGAGCTCACCTACGGGGAACTGGCGCGCCGGGCGGAGGCCCTCGCGGCCTGGCTGCACGAGCGCGGTATCCGGCGCGGGGACCGCGTGGCGGTCCATCTGCACAAGAGCATCGAAGAAGTCGTCGTGACGTTTGCCGTGGCGCGGCTCGGGGCGATCATCGTCAACGTGAGCTACCAGCGCAGCGTGCAGCAGCTGGAGCACATCCTGCACGACTGCCAGGTGAAGCTCCTTTTCACCG
>CALMZY010000353.1 GCA_937870865.1 uncultured Lentisphaerota bacterium
GTGTACGTCTCGACGGACGGCACGAACTGGACCCAGGTTTTTCAGATCACCGGGCCCAGCGCGCAGTGGACGGCGCAGGGATGCGATCTGAGCGCGTACGCCGGCCGCCGGATCAAGGTGAAGTTCACCTTCGACTCCGTCGACGCCATGTACAACCAATTTCGCGGCTGGTACGTGGACGATGTGACGATCACCACGTTCAGCGGCACGACCCAGGATCTTTTCTACGACACCATGGAGTCCACCACGAACTGGACGCCTTCCGGCATGTGGCGGAGGACTGGGAGCCGGGGCGGGGACGACCGCGGGACGAACCGGTGGGTATACAACCAGTTGCCACCGAACACGAACTACAACAACGGCGCGCGGAACAGCGGGTCGCTCGTCTCCCGGTGGATCGACCTGACCACGGCGTCGGGCGCGTCGCTGTCGTTCGAGAGCTGGTACCGTACGGAGGACACGGGCACGTCGTGGGACCGCAAGACCGTACTGGTCTCGGCGGACGGCACCAACTGGACACAGGTCCTTCAGGTTTCCGGCCCGAATCAGCAGTGGACCGCGCAGACGTGCGATCTGGGGGCGTACGCCGGCCAGCGGATCAAGGTCAGGTTCTTCTTCGACACCATCGACAGTCTCAACAACTCGTTCGAGGGCTGGTACGTCGACAATGTGAGGGTGAGCACCCTGGCCGGCGCGGGCGTGCCCGCGTTCTCCGATTCGGTTGAGGAAGGAACCAACGGATGGCAGGCGGCCGGTCTGTGGCACCAGGCATCCGACCTCGCCCTGAGCCCCGTGTTCAGCTGGGCATACAACAACGGGTCCAACTACAACACCGGCGCGCGGAACAGCGCGGCCCTGTTGTCGCCCTGGATCGACCTGACCGAGGCGGCAAGCGCGACGATGAATTTCCGGAGCTGGTACGAAACGGAGGACACGGGCACGTCGTGGGACCGCAAGACCGTGTCGGTTTCGACGGACGGCACGAACTGGACACAGGTCCTTCAAGTGTCCGGCCCGAACAAGCAGTGGACCTCGCAGACGATCCCTCTCGACATGTACGCGGGCCGGCAAATCCGGTTGAGGTTCCTCTTCGACACGATCGACGGCGTTAACAACGGCGCCCGCGGCTGGTACATTGACAACATCGTCGTCAACATGACCGTTTCCGACGTGCTGTTCTCCGACAACTTCGCCTCCGGCTCTCTCTCGCAGTGGACGCGCGCGGCAGGCTGCGCCAACTGGTGCGTGACGAACGGATGGGCCCGCGCATGGCGCATCGGCAACGACGACAACATCGTGTACGCCGGCGATGCGAACTGGAGCAACTATACGGCCGCCGTCGATTTCCGGTACAACAAGATGGGGCCGTACTTCAATGAAGCGGAACTGTATCTGAGGTATGTCGACCGCAACAATTTCGTAAAGGTCAGCCTCATGAACTACTACGATTTCTGGCGGCTGAAATACACGGTGCGGATCGCCACGAACAACAGCCAGCAGGCGTGGGTCCACGAGTTCATGAAGACCAACAGCCCCGTGGAAGGCGCGACCTGCAACCTGAAGGTTCACGCGGAATCGAACACCTTCACCGTGTTCTTCGATGGCGATGAAGTCAGCACCTTCATGCCAACCAACTTCCCGTTCCTGAAAGGAAAGATCGCCATCGGCACCCGCGCCGCCCAGCTGGGCATCTGGGAGCCGCAGAAGGGCTACTACTTCATCGATGACGACGAGTATTCGTACTACGCGCCGGAGGGGCAACAGGCCACGAAGGGCTCGCCGCTGAATCTGGACTGGGGATACCTCGTCAAATTCTTCCCGACACTGATCCTTCCCTCAACGTATGTCATGAGCGACGTCGAAGTCTCGAACGTGACGACCTGGCTGAACCTCGGCTTGTTCAGCGTGATCGCGACGGACGGCGGCATCGCCATGAAGAATGAAGCCGGCGCGACCGACCTTGGCCGGATCGAGGGTCTGTTCGGCGTCGGGCCCGCCATCGCGCTGGTCTCCAACCTGACGAAGGTCACGGTCGGCACGAACGATCATTACGTGACACAGGACTACGCCTCCTGCGCGCAGGTCGGCGCGACCGGCGGCGCTGTGGCATGGACAACACTGGCGAAGGGCAGGGCGCTTGGCGCGGCCGGCGGGTCGGCGACCACATCGGTGCTGATCGTCAACACGCTGACCAACGATCCTCTGTCTCCCAAGAAGGTGTTCTGTTTCAACATGGGCGCGGACACTCAGGGCCAGCTGACGAACTCCCTCAAGAACCTGGCCGCGCGGGCGTTCGAATGGGCGAGGGGCGAGGCGCACAAGGTGCGCGTCGAACTGAAGTACACGCCGATCCGCGGAAGCCTGTTGAACAACATCACCGTGGCGTCATGGGAGCAGTGGGTCCTCGGCGGAACCGGCAGCAATCTTCTGAGCCTGGTTTTGCCGGGTGACGGCATTATGACGGGCGACAACCTGTTCTGGGTGACGTACATGTACCCGTGGGACGCGGAGGATGCGTGGCTCGCGCACGACGGTTTCTACACCTCGTCGAACGACGGATCGAACGGGCTCTACACGAGTATTTCGGGCCTGGGATTGCAGGTTCTCGGCGTGACGGAAACAGCTTTTGCCGGACGCGACTGGGACACATGGGTTGCCTACAACACGCGCTCGACGACGGTGAGCGTCGCGTACGGCATCAAGGACAAGGGCGCGACGCAGTACGAGGACAATTTCAGCGACGGCAACTACACCGGCTGGAACGTGGTCGCCAGCCCGCGTATCGCGTGGAGCGTGTCGAACAACGCGCTGCAGGCGAAGGTGATCAGCGTCACGACCGGCGATTACGGGTACATCTACTGGAACGGCCTGGCCGTGACCGGCAAGAACATCACCATCGAGTACGCCACGACGTTCACGAACGGCGCGCGCGACGGCGGTGTGATCTACGGCGGGCGCGTGCTCTACGTGAACCCGAACCTGTGCGGCTGGGCGGATGACGCGCCGAACTACTACGTGGTCAACAAACCGGTGACCGGCAAGTGGCACAAGGTGGTTGTCCACATCCGCGACGGCTCGCCGTATCTCATGAGCGATCTGTTCGTGGACAACAAGACGGTGTTCCTGAGCGAGCCGATCCAGGTGACGTCGTGGACGACGAACACGGTCGGGTTCCTGAGCCCGTACTCGAATCTGAACTCGGTCGCGCGGTGGGACAACGTCCGGATCGCGGACGAGCAGTACTCGGTCACGTATACCAATTTCTTCGGGGAAAAGGTTCCCACCAACGACGCCGTGCCGACGTTGTGGGCAAGCATCCCGGACTACGATCCCGCCATGTTGGAACACGAGGGGACCACGCTGGGCGGATCGTATGAGTGGTACACGTATTTCCACGGGGAAGGAGTGCACAGCTATGCCGATGCGAAGGTGTACTTCTCGCCGCGCCTGCGCGTGGAACTGGCGACGTTCCCGACGAACCTGACCGCGGGCACGAACGTGGTGGTCCCGGTGGAGTGGGAGAACCTCCCGACGAACTCGGCGATGCTGCGGCTGCGGCTGTGGGATGCGTACACCGGACTGATTCACCTGGAAAAGACCAGTACGATCTCCGGCGCCACGGGAGCGACCAATGTGCCGGTGACAATCCCCACGATGCCCGGAGGCGGCAATTACGTATGGACGGCGTTCCTTTACCTGAGCACGGCGGCCGACCCCTGGACCGAACGTATCGGGTCCGACGACACATTCCGGTTCGACGACCTCGGGATCGGCGTGGAGCCGGAAACGCCCGTCACCTTCACCCCGCCGCCGGCAACGGGCGGGACATACAACGTGTATTCCGACGCCGGAATGCCGTTCGGCTCCACCAATTTGACGTGGGATAGTTACCGGACTTGGGGCGTGGGAACCGGCGAGGCGTTGTTCAACGGGAATTACACGAACATTACACCGCCGGAAGGCAGCAAGTGCTACTACGCGTCCACCATCAACGGAACGACCTACGGCGGATGGGGTGTGTTCCGGGCCGGGACGGATCTGAAGACGTATTCCAACGGCTATCTCAAGTTCTGGATCCGAAGCAGTTCCACGGTCAAGATTGACCTCGAAGGACCGCAAGGCAACAAGCGCACCCGGTCCATCGCAACAACCACGAACACGTGGCAGGAGTGTTCGCTGCCCCTCTCCAACTTCTCGGGCGTCGTCCTGACCAACATGTACGGTTTGTTCGAGGCGACGGTGGAAGCGTCGTGGTCAACCTTCTACATCGACAACGTCCGCTGGTCGCTGACGCCCTGAGGGGACACCATGAATACCGCTTTGAAGCAAGGAGCTGTTATGAAACGCCTTATCCTCTGTGGGACACTGATGCTTGTTCTGATCTGCGGCCAATCAGCGCTCGCCGCCAACGTGGACCTCGTGGTCACGAACAGCGACTCGCCGGATCCCGTGCGCATCGGTAACAACCTCACGTATACGCTGGTGGTGACCAACCAGGGGCCGAGCCAGGCCACCAACGTCGTCGTCGCCAACGTCCTGCCCGTCGGGATTGATTATGTCTCGTGCACGCCGAGCCAGGGGACGTACACGCAGGAAGACGCCCGCACGGTTTGGTGTTATCTCGGAACGCTGGCAAACGGCGGCCGTGCAACCGTGACGCTGGTGACCCGCCCCAGCCTTGCCGGCGTCTTCACCAACGAGACCAGCGTCCAGACCGACGACACGGATACCAACACGGCGAACAACCGGACCAACGCCGTGACCACGGTCCGGGCACAGAATCGGCCGCCCGAACTGAGCCTGCCCGGCACGCTCATGCTGCCGGTCGGCGCCTCCACGAATTTCACCGTGTACGCAACCGATCCCGACCATGATCCCGGCGTTTCCGTGACCAATTGCGTGAAGCCGTCCGGGGCAACGTTTGTAAACAGCAATTTCGCGTGGACCGCGACGGCGGCGTTTCTGAACACGACCAACAACGTCACGTTCGTGGCCAACGACAACCAGGGCACAACCAACAGCCTGGTGACGAATAGCCTGTCCATCGTTGTTCCCCGGGACTGGAACGGAAACGGCGTCAGCGATGGCTGGGAGTGGACGCACTTCACCAATCTGACGACAAGCTCTTCCGGCGACAACGATGGCGACGGGTTGAACAACTACGCCGAGTATCTCGCGGGCACACAGCCGACCAATGCGAGTTCCCGTTTTGTCGTGAGCGATTGTGTGACGACGCCGGCCACGAGCAATCACCAGGTGAGGGTGGCGACGGAGCCGGGCCGGAAGTACACCATCTACTGGGCAGAGGGCGTATTGACGAACGGAATGACATGGCGGCCGTTTGCCAGCTCCGCCGCCGGTGTCTGGATCGAGACCAATTCCGTGTCCACAACCCACGTGTTCGCCGACACGGAGGGCACCAATACCACCGGACACTCGCCGCTGGAAGGGACGCGGTACTACAAGGTGAAGGTCGGAATGCCGTGAGGAGTGGAGTCGTGGAGGGTTGGAGTGATGCGTGCTCCAATACCAGCACTCCGCTCGCTCAGAACCCATCCATGAAGATGTAGGCCCTCAATCCCGGCACCTGCACATTCATCTGTTGGGGACCCTGAACGATCTGAGTGTCTGGAATTCCCGCAGGCTCGATATTTACGCCGTCGCCGATCAGGCGCCACCGGCCTGCTGGGAACGGCACACTCAAATTCTGGGTGGCGCCGCCGGCATTCAGCAACACGACAAAACCCGCCCCGTCGTGAATCTTCGGCGCGTTCACGATGTACCCGAGCGTCTGCGGATCCGGCGGCAGAATCCACTGGTAATAGTTGGCGGGCGGTTTCGCGGTGACGCGGAACGTCCTGCCTGCGTCGCTCTGCCGCAGGTGTATCAGTCCCGTGTAATAAGCCAGCGCCTGCGCGGCCGCCGGCCGGTCCCGGTCATCCCAGCGGATGGCGTTCACTTCGTCGCCCTTGTCGTACGTGTTCTGGATGCCGCGCTTGCTGCGGATGAACTCCTGGCCCTCGGTGATCATCGGAATTCCGAGCGACGTGAACAGGATCGTCGCCGCAAGCCGGTTTGCCGCCACGTCGATCTCCTGCAGGCTGCGGCCGTCGCGGTCCGGCCGCGTGCAGAGTTCGTCCGCCAGCGCCATGTCGTCGTGGCTCTCCAGGTAATTGATCGGCTGGAGCGGATTGGCGGCCCACGTGTCCACGGAGCCCATGATGTTCTTCTGAAGCCATTCGCGGTTGCGCCGGCCCATGACGAAGTCCTTGGAGGAATAGCGGAAGTCGTTGTTCCACGCCGACCAGCCGGTTCCCTTCAACTGGTGCTTGTTCTCGCCGCGGAAACTCCACGGCTCGGAGATCAAGACAACGTTTGTGTTGATGGCCCGGGCCGCGTCGCGAACTTCCATCAGCGTGTCCAGATCGATCAACTCCGCGAGATCGAATCGGAATCCGTCCACGTGGAACTCTTTCATCCAATACACAATGTTGTCCACGATCAGCCGCCGCATCATGGGCGCCTCGGACTTCACGTCGTTCCCGCAGCCGCTGAAATTGCTGAACGTGTAATCGGGATTCAGCCGGAAGAAGTATTTCTTGTCGAGAAGGGTGAAGAGGTTCGGCGAGCCGACGTGGTTGAACACGACATCGAGAACCACGCCCAGGCCGCGGCGGTGCAGCTCGTTGACCAGCCGCTTGAACTCGAAGTACTGCGAGCCTGCGAGCGGCGCGCGCGCATAGGACGCTTCCGGAGCGAAGTAAAACACCGGAGCGTACCCCCAGTTGAACCCGCCATCCTCGTTGGAGAACTCGGCCAGCGGCATGATCTCCACCGTCGTCGCTCCAAGGTTCTTGATGTGGTCGATGGCCGTGCCTTTGCCCTCCGACGCGATCAGGCCTTCGTAGGTCCCGGCGAGTTCCGGTTGAACCCCGGACGACGGGTGGATGGTCAGGTCGCGCACGTGCATTTCGTAGATCACCAGGTCCTGCGGCGCCGGCGTCACGTAATCCTGATCCGTCCAGCCGCTCCACCAGCGATTCGTCTCGTCCGCGTCGATGACAATCGTGTTGTTCATCGAGTGAGCCGCCGCCCGCGCGTACGGGTCGCCGATCTGCGCCAGGCCGTTGAACCCTTCGCCATTGCCCGTCGGGCCGTCGACGTTGAAAGAATAGTAGGCGCCGACATCGAGCCCCAGCACGCTGATCTCCCAAACCCCATCGGCCGGGTCCTGCCACATCGCGTAGCGTTCGCGCGGCGCGAGTTTCTTGTACGCGGGCTTGTGAACCTCGTACTGCGGCGTGTCGTAGAGGCACAAGTGGGCGCTGCTTGCGCGGGGGGCAAACAGGCGGTACGTCGTGCAGTCGTTCTCTCGATCCAGGATCGCGCCCAGCGGTTTCTCGGATTTCAGCTGGTCGAAGATCTTGCCCGGCGTAACAGGAAACCAGACCGGACGTTCTATAAGTCCTTCCACGACAATTACATAGGATTTAGATAGGTCGATCGGATGTTCTGTCACAACCTTCAGGCTCGTGCCTCCGGCGAGGGCGGGATCGATCTTCAGGTTCACGTTGCCCTTGCCGTCGGACGCGGCGTTCAGCGCGCCCTGCGGCGGCGGCAGCCAGCGCGATCCGTTGACGACGAACTTGAACAGGAGGTCATTCTCGCCCTGCGGGGCGCGGAGTCCGCCGAGTTGCGTTGTCAGCTCGAAGAGTCCGCCGCCGGCCGGGCGATTCAGGACCCAGCGGCCGCTGCCGCCGCTCGAATCCCACCCGTTGAAATTCCCTGCGATGGTCACACGATCGCCGGGCGCAAGAGTGAGCCCGTAATTCTTTTCGTCGAATACGAACGTGATCAGCCCGTTCGCAAGAAAGTAGCCCTGCAGACTTCCCGCCTCGCGCCCGGCCGCCAAACGCACATCCTGGATCGGCGCGTCAGGAACGAGTTTCGCCTGGATCTTCTTTTCTCCGGCAATGCCCCGCCGCAACGTGACGGCAATCTCGTTGCGGCCGTCGATCGTCGCGTTGAATATCAGGTCTGACGGCTTGTCGAGCAGGCGCTCGCCGTTGACGTAGAGAGAGCGGTTGTCGCCCTTCTCCCACTCGCCGTTCACGATGAACTTGAAATCGTGCTGGCCGAACGAAGCGGGGAGCGTGCGCGTATCGAGCGTCCAGACACCGTCCGCGAGCTGCAGGGGAAACCGCCCGACCCAGCCGTCCCACGAACCGGCGACGACCACGCCCGTGGCGGCCGGGTCCTGGAATCGCAGCCAGGGGGTGGGGGTGGCGCCGGGCACGAAGCGGGTCGCGGGGCCCAAGGCGGGCTCCTGGGAGAAAACGGAGAGCGGAAGAAGAAGACAGACCAGCAGGATCAGCCGTTTGGACATATCGTGCTCCGGGTGCGTCACTCGCATCCAAACACAGGCGGGCGCGGAATTCAAGCGAACGCGAAGAAGGGTCCGAAACCTTTTTGAAACCTGCCCCGCTACACATCCCGGTCGACCATGAAATACGCGAGCGCGGCGAGCGGCTCGGTCGGACCCGGGAACCCTTTCAGCGAAGCCAGCGCCTCGTCGAGCAGCTCCTGCGCCTTGCGCCTCGCGCGGTCAATCCCATACAGCGCCACGCACGTCATCTTGCCTCGGGCGGCATCGCTGCCCACGGCCTTGCCAAGCATTTCCGGCGTGGAGGTCGCGTTCAGAATGTCGTCCGCCACTTGAAACGCGATACCGATCCGGTCTCCATAGCGCCCCAGGGCCTCCAGCATGGACTCCGACCCGCCCCCGGCAATCCCGCCCATGCGGCAGGCGGCGCGAATGAGTTTCGCGGTCTTATGAATGTGGATGAACTGCAATTGCTCCTCATCCGGTGTTTTCCCCTCCGAGGCCAGATCCTCGTATTGACCACCGGCCAGACCGCGGCTGCCGGACGCTGAAGCCAGCTCATATCCTAAACGTCCGGCTTCGGGGGTCTGCGCGATCAATTCGAACGCCAGTGTCAGAAGGGCGTCGCCCGCAAGGATGGCGTTGGCCTCGCCGAATACCTTGTGCGAGGTCGGATTGCCGCGGCGGAGATCGTCGTTGTCCATCGCGGGCAGATCGTCGTGAATCAGCGTGTACGTATGAAGGCATTCGAGCGCCACGGCCGGAAGCATCGCGACTTCCCCGGAGGCGCCAACCGCCTCGGCGGCGGCCAGGCAGAGAATCGGGCGAATGCGTTTGCCGCCGCAGAAAATACTGTAGCGCATGGCCTCGTGAAGGCGCTGCGGGCGCACGGTCGCCGCAGGGATCAGCCGATCCAACTCCGCGTCGATACGCAAACGCTTCTCTTCCATGTACCTTGCCAGATCGAGCATGGCGGGAGCTTATCGGGCGGTTTATCCTTTTCAAGCCAATTCAGGATATGCTGTATTCAAGGCACTTGATCATGCTCCCAATCTTCATCATCAGCGTTCTTCTGCTGGCGCTTATGCTCTACAACATGCGCGGCTGGCCGCGGATCGCTCCCCTTCCGGAGGCCCTCGCCGACTCTGTCTCCGTTCTGATCCCGGCACGGAACGAGGAGGCCAACATCGGCGCGGCCGTCGAGGGTGCGCTCGCGCAATCCGCGGCCGTGCTCGAAGTGCTCGTCTACGACGACCACTCCACGGACCGGACCGCAGAAACGGTCCGCGCGCTGGGCACCCGCGACAATCGCGTCCGCCTGGTGCCTCCTCAGCCGCTCCCCGACGGCTGGTGCGGCAAGCCATTTGCCTGTTCGCGGCTGGCGGCTGAAGCTCGGGGCTCATGGCTGTTGTTCCTCGATGCCGACACGATCCTGAAGCCGGGCGCCGTCGCGGGGCTGGTCACGGAAGCCGCGCGCCGCGGCCTGACATTTCTTTCCGGCTGGCCCGGACTCGTCCTGCACGGATTCTGGGAAAAGACCTTCATGCCGATGCTGAACCACGTGGTGTTCACGCTGTTTCCCGCGCCGCTTTCGCTCACGATGAAACTGCCCGCCCTCGGGCTGGCCCACGGGGCGTGCATCCTGATGCGCCGCGAGGAATACGCCCGCACCGGCGGGCATGCGATGGTCCGGGGTGAGCTGTTCGAGGACACCGCTCTTGCGCGCGCCTGGCGCGCCGCCGGGTTGAACGGCCTCTGCCTCGACGGACAGGATGCCGTGAAGGTGCGGATGTACGATTCGCTGCCCGGCATCTGGACGGGTTTTCAGAAAAACGTCTATCCGGCATTCCGGCACGAAATCAGTTTCTGGTTGTTCTTCGCTTTCCATTTTCTTTTCTTCGTCCTTCCTTTCCCCGTCGCCCTCGCGCAGGGCGCGGCGGGAGTCTGGCCGTTCGCCGCGGGCGGCGCGGCGGCGGCCGCCTGGCTGAGCCGCATCGTGCAGGCAGCTCGTTTTGGATATCCCTGGTGGTCGGCGTTCCTTCATCCGTTCGCGGAATGCGCGCTGCTCGCGGTGGCGCTGACCTCGTGGTATAAGTGCCGATTCGGGACCGGCATAGACTGGAAAGGCCGCATGTACCGGGGAAGAAACTCGTGAGACCGGCGGGGAAAAAGGCCGTGGTGATCGGCGCGGGCCTGGGGGGCCTGGCGGCCGCCCTTCGCCTTGCGGCGCGGGGATGGAGCGTCACCATCTGCGAACAAACCGATTCTCCCGGCGGGAAGATGAACCGGTGGGAGGCCAACGGCTTCCGTTTCGACACCGGCCCGTCGCTGATCACGATGCCCTGGGTTTTCGAGGAGCTGTTCGAGGCCGCGGGCACCCGCCTGCGTGATCATGTGGAGATGGTTTGCGTGCACCCCCTGGCGGAGTATCGCTTCGACGATGGAACCCGCTTCATCCACACGGCCAATCTGCCGGATTGGCTGACGATTGTCCGCCGCTTCGAGGGCGGTGATGCCTCGGGGTTTCTGGGTTTCATGGAACTCGGCGCGCGGCTTTTCGAGGTTTCAAAGGCCACCTTCTTCAAGCAATCGCCGTTCGACCGGCCGGACCCATCCGCCGCCAGGGTTCTGCGGCAGTTGCCGCTGCGCCACGGGTGGGGAGCGTACGACAAGACGGTCCGCCACTTCTTCCGCAGTCCGCAGCTGCGACAGATGTTCAACCGCTACATGACCTACGTGGGTTCGTCTCCCTATCGCACTCCGGCGACCCTTTCCGTGATCCCGTTTCTCGAGTACGCGTTCGGAGGCTGGCATGTGCACGGCGGCCTGTATCGGATGATCGAGGCCCTCGTGGACCTGGGACGGAAGGCCGGCGTCGATCTTCGAACCGGGGCCCGCGTCACCGCCATCACGCACCGGACGGGACGCGCGGACGGCGTGGAACTGGAAAGTGGAACGCACCTGGACGCGGACGTGGTCATCATGAATGGAGACGCCTCGTGCGCGCCGCGGCTGCTGGGCCGGCGGGACGCGCGACCACTTCCCGAAACCCATCGGTCGATGTCGGGACTGATGTTTCTCTTCGCGCTGAAAAAGACCCTGCCGCAGGCGTCCCATCACACCGTGTTCTTCTCCGCCGATTACGCAACGGAGTTCCGGCACCTGTTCGGCGAACGCCGGTTCCCCGACGACCCCACGGTCTACATCAACATGCCCAGCCGGACCGACCGCACGATGACGCCCGGCGAGGGCGAAGTCCTTTTCGTCATGGCCAACGCACCTGCGAACGACGGCGATGCCTGGGACGAGCCCATGGTCGCGGCCGCCCGCGATCGCGTCATGGCCCGGCTGAGGAAAAGCGGCTTCCCCGATTTTCAAACGGACATCGTCGCGTCCACGACCTGGACGCCGCGCAGAATGGCCCTGCACTATGACATGCCGGGCGGCGCGATTTACGGACAGACCTCCCACGGCTGGCGTGGAGCCTTTCTGCGCCAGCCGAACCGCGACCGCCATGTGCCCGGACTATATTACGTGGGCGGCAGCACGCATCCCGGCGGTGGAACGCCGACCGTGCTGATGTCCGCCGCGATCACCAGCGACCTTATCCGGCGATATGAAGGCCTCTAGGATCATGCGGGTTGGCCTGATCGGCCTGTATGCCGTCCTCTGGCTCGGCGGCGTGGTCTCGTACCTCTTCCTGGGCGGGCCGCCGGAAGAGGCTGGCTGGACAGCGCCCGCATTCCTGGCCATCGCCGCAACCCTCACGCTCCTGCTGTCGCCATCCTGCGAATGGCCGATCCTGCTGGGTGGCGCGGCCCTGGGATTTGCCGCCGAAGCGATCGGTGTTGCCTGCGGCCTGCCCTTCGGCCGCTACCATTACACTGACACGCTCTTCCCGCACGTTCTTGGCGTCCCCCTGGTCATGGCAGGCGCGTGGATGGTTCTCTTTGCGTATGTGCGGCACATGACCGGTTCTCCCTGGGTCGCGGCGGCGTGGATGACGGCGATCGACCTCGTGATCGATCCGTTGGCCGTGAATGCGCTGAACTACTGGTCGTGGGAGAATACCGGCCTGTACTACGGCATCCCGTGGACCAATTTCGCCGGCTGGTTCATCGTGAGCCTCGTGTTGTTTGCGCTTGCCCGAAAGCGCCCGCAGCCCAGTCCGCATCTCCCCTGGCTCGGACTGAGCGTGATCCTGTTCTTCGTCTTGATCGCGTGGGGGACCGGATTACGGCTGGCCGGAACCGTCGGGCTCGGCTTGGTCATTCTTCACGCGGCGCGGATGTGGCCAGCAGTCCGTCAATTCGCCGGAAGCAAGTTCCCAGGACGTCCGGCGTCGCCGCCCCGTTGAATCGGTACTCGATCCGGCCCGCGGAATCGAGCACGAGCAGATTCGCCAGGTTCGCCTCATACTGGTACCGGGTCGAGATGGCGCCGCTCCAATCCAGCATCACCGGATACTTCAGGGTCTTCCGGAACAAGGCTCTGAACAGGGGCTTGAGCCCGGTCGGAACGCCAGCGAGCCGGGCCACTCCCAGGATATCAATGGCCTTTCCATACCGCGCGTGCAACGGGCGCACCCAGCTGTCGAGTTGCTTCGCGCCTGTACGATCCGCCAGCACCAGAACGCTGATTCGTTCGTTCGGAAACGCCACGCGGTGCAGGTTGCCGTACTGGTCCTGGAGTTCGAAATCCAACGCCGGCGCGACGGCGTGGGAGAGGCCGGCCGACCAGAGAAACCCGCACAACAAAGCTAAAAAAGTGGAAAGACGCATGGAATGAGGTATATGTGAAAATCGCAGAAAACGAAAGTCGAGGCTGAGAGGAAATGGCATCACAAGGGAGAACACCCGGCCTGCCGGAAGGCCAGCTGGTTTGGAACGAGGCCGCCTGGACCCGGTTCGAAGAGGAGGTCCGCGGGAAAGCTCTGGCGACGGCCGATCCCGCGGCCGCATGGAACCTCATCGTCAAGGCATCGCGTAAGATCATGCGGACCTATACAACCGGCTTCTTCATCGTCAGCCGGTTTCTCCCCCGCGGCAAGCGGGACCGCGTCGAGGTCATCTATGCCGCGGTGCGCTACCCCGACGAAGTCGTCGATTCATTTCCGCTCTCCGACGCGGAGCGCCTAGGCCGGCTGGACGCCTGGGCCGCGGCGTACGAGACGGCGCTGGGGTGCGGCAGCCTGCGCGAGTCGCTGGAGAAGGGCGTGCCGTGCTTCCTTGCCGGATTTCGTGAGGTCGTGCGGGAAAGCGGCATCCCGCCGGAGCATTACCGCGCGTTCCTGGAGGCGATGCGGCTCGATGTCCAGCCGCGTCCTTTCGCGACGCTCAAGGATCTGATTGATTCCTACATCTACGGCAGCGCGATCGTCGTCGGCTACTTTCTCACGCACGTGTACGGCGCCAGCGCGCCCGAACGCTTCCCGCAGGCCCTGGAGTCGGCGCGCAACCTCGGCATCGGGCTCCAGCTGACAAACTTCCTGCGCGACGTGGGCGAAGACCGCCGGCGCGGGCGAATGTATCTTCCGCAGGACCTTCTCCGGGCGGAGGGAATCGAAAACGCCGACGCGCGGGACCCGGCCCACCACGCGGCGTTCAGCCGGGTGGTGAAAACGCTCGCCGCCGAAGCGGCCGGATACTACCGCCGATCCGCGGAAAACCTGGAGGCCTTCGCGCCGGACAGCCAGATTGCCATCCAAGCTTGCATCGACGTGTACGGACTGTTGAACCGGCGGATCCAGCAGAGCGACCGCGGCATCGCGCACCGCGAAAGCGTGCCGCTGCGGGAGAAACTGGCGCCGCTTCCGACAAGCAAGTTCTGGCGCATCCCCCTCGCGTACCTCATCCCATGAACAAAACACGAACCAGCGGGGAAGCCGGCGCGTCAGACCGCGTCCTCATCATCGGCGGCGGCCTGGGAGGACTCAGCGCGGCGATTCATCTCCGCCTGGCCGGTTTCGAGGTGACGATCTACGAGGCGCACGAACGCGTCGGGGGACGCGCGAACCTGATCGTCCAGGATGGGTTCCGGTTCGACACCGGCCCGTCGCTCCTCAATTACCCCTGGGTGTTCGAAGAACTGTTCCGGGCCGCGGGTCGCTCGATGGGCGACTACGTCCGGCTGCTCCCGGTCGACCCGTCCATCCGCTTCCTGTGGCCGGACGGCGCCTCGTTCCTGTTGTCGAGCAACCTGCACCGGCTGCGCGACGAGTGCAATCGCATCGAGCCCGGGTCCGCGGCGGGGCTCATGTCGTTCCTCGCGGACGCGGAGGTGAAGTACAACTTTTCCTTCCAGAAACTGGTTCGGCAGAACGTGGACAACCCGGTCGCATGGTTCAGCGCACTCACGCCCCGGGAAATGCTGAGGTCCTCGGTCTGGCGTTCTCTTTACGGAGAGCTCGGACGGTTCTTCCGCAGTTCGCGCATCCGCGAGGCGCTTGGATCGTATGCCATGTACCTCGGCGGTTCGCCCTGGTCCCTGCCGGGCCTGTTCTCCATTCTTCCCTACGGAGAACTGGCCTATGGGCTGTGGCTGCCTGAGGGGGGAATCTATGGGCTCGTCGAGGCGATGGCGCGGCTGGCCGATGAGCTCGGCGTCCGCACCCTGACGCGGCAGCGCGTCCGGCGGATCGTCACCCAGGACGGCCGCGCCACGGGGATCGAGCTGGCCGACGGCACGCAAGTCCACGCGCCGATCATCGTCTCCAATGTCGACGTGCCGACCACGCACGAGGAACTGCTGGAGAGAAAGACGGGTGGGCGCAGGATCGCCATGACCCCCGGCGTGATCACGTTCTACTGGGGCATCCGCGGACGGGTCGACGGGCTTTCGCACCACACGATTTTCCTTCCGAACGATTTCAAAGACACCTTCAGCGACCTCCTGAAGCGCAAGCGGATCCCGGAGAATCTTCCCTTTTACATCAGCGTTCCGTCGGACACCGATTCGTCGCTCGCGCCCCCGGGCGACACGACCGCCTTCGCCCTGGTCCCGACCCCGCGCCCAAGCGAACTCGGGCCGATCGATTGGGCCGCGGCGGCAGCCGCGATCCGGCAAAAAATCCTGGACCGCCTTCGCGCGCACGGCGTGGCGCTCGACCCCGGCCGCATCGTTTTCGAGCGCGTCTGGACCCCGGACGTGTGGGGCAGGACGTTCGGGCTGTACGACGGATCCGCGTTCGGCGCATCGCATTCCCTCTTCCAACTCGGCCCCTTCCGATCGCGGAACTACGACCGCCGCATCCGCGGCCTCTACTACGTGGGGGCCAGCACAACGCCCGGGACGGGCCTTCCGCTGGTCGTGCTGGGGGGCCAGATGACCGCGCAGAGGATTCTCGATCATGTACGTTGAACAGTACGGCCGCGGCGAACGAACCTTTCTGGCCTTTCACGGCTGTGGCGGCGACCACCGTGACTTCGCTCCGCTCGCGGCGCGGCTTCCCGAGGACTGCCGATTGCTCAGCGTGGATCTGCCCGGCTATGGGCAATCCCCCAAGCCGCCGCGGTGGGATTTGCAGGAGATCGTCAACGACCTCGTCCGCGAAATGGATGCGCGGTCTCTTCACGCGGTCACGCTGGCCGGCTTCTGCAGCGGCGCCGTTCTGGCCCTGCTTGTCGCCCAGCGGGTCCCGGCGCGCGTGCAACGCATTGTAATGATCGATCCTTTTGCCTTCGTGCCGTGGTACTTTCGTATCTTCCTCGCCGGCGCGCTCGGGCGGTTCTTCTATCAAAGCGCGTTTGCCAGCCCCCTCGGCCGCCGGATCACGACCCGCGTCCTGCAGCGCCGCCAATCCACGAATGACGATTTCATGGGCGCGTTCAGCCGCGTGGATCACGAGACAACGCAGGAATGGTTGAGACTGCTCCACCGCGCAGGCCCGGTCAGCCAGTTCGCGGGGCTCTCCGTGCCCATTGACATCGCGTTCGGCGAGAACACGTTCGCCGCCGTGCGCCAATCCGTGCGGGAGTATGGCTCGATCCTGCCCCAGGCGAAAATGCACGTCCTGCGGCACGCGGGGCATCTTCCCCTCGT